>JBBRHU010000144.1:0-7914 GCA_038222255.1 Fimbriimonadales bacterium
ACTTTATCAGCTTCTAGCTTCATATCGCTTGAGAGCACGAGGTACTCCTTCTCGCCCACCTTGTACGTGTAACCAGTCGCAACATTGGTGGCGGTGTCGATGAAGAGTGAGAGCATCGCTCCACCTTTCTTCATGGAAATATCGACGACCGTGGCGGCTTTGCCTTGAATCGCCTTCTTTCCACCGACTTTGACAGCACCGAATTCACTGCCCGGATTCTTGCTAAAGAATGCGTTCCAACCGATCAATGCCGGGTTGGTCATCACGTCGTGAAGTCCGCCATCGCCGATTGGGGTTGAAGTGTACGAGTTTGTCTTTTTGGTGAAGACGTATACATCCTTGCCATCAGAGAGGGTGAACCCATCTGGTCCTTCCACTTTCAGTAGATTTGGCTTGGAGAACGTCACCTTCATCTCTGTTGCAGAATCACCAACGATGCGAGAGACGACAGTCATCTTCACGGAGCCTGCAGCGGAGATCTTGGAGAGATGCGTGGAGAGAGGAGCTGGAAAGCTAGACTGAACAGCATACGCCCCGATAAAGGAGACGCCACCGACGAGGGGCCAGAACGATTTCATCACATAATGATTCTATCGCAGTCCAGGCTATATGTAGTAAGAATTGCCGACAGGCGGGCAGATGCCCAGACGCTTCCACCTTGTTAATCACTAGATGCGATACCATAAAGGCCGATGAATCGCCACGTTATCTGCGCACTTGACACGAGTGACCTCAGCCATGCCATCAGCGTAACGAAGAGGCTTTCGAAGCATGTTGGAGCCTTCAAGGTGGGTCACGCACTCACGCTTTCTCACGGCTTGGATGTGCTAGATCGATTGCATGATGCCGGAGCCCAGCGCATTTTTCTTGACCTGAAGTTCCACGATATCCCTAATTCGGTCGCGCTCGCCGTCCGCGAAGCCGCTAGGCGCAAGGTTTGGATGATGACGATTCACATTTCCGGCGGGATGGCAATGATGGCTGCGGCGATGGAAGAGGCGAAAGCGGCGGGCGAAGACAAGCGCCCCCTCATTGTAGGTGTATCTGTCCTTACATCACTCGATCAGCACGCTCTGACGGACCACCTCGGCATTCAGCGCACGATCGAAGAGCACATGGTTTTCTTGAGCGAGCTCGCGGTGAAGAGCGAGCTAGACGGAGTTGTCTGTTCCCCGCACGAGGTTGCTCCTATTCGCGAGGCAATCGGCAAGCACGGGATAATTGTCACCCCTGGGATTCGCATGCCAGGGGGAGCTACCCACGACCAAGCGCGAACCGCCGACGCGAACGCGGCCCTAGATGCCGGATCTGACTACCTGGTCATCGGTCGGGCGCTCTCTGATACCACGGATCCCGAGCTCACCCTGCACCAATTCGGACTGCTCTAACGAAGCTCGGTGACTGACACTACCGCGCCCGCTTGGTCATTCAAAAAAAGAGTGGCGGTGGCTTCACGCCACCGCCACTCTTTCGCAATGTCGGTTCTGTCCGAATTACTTCGCGAGTTTGGCTTTCCAAGAAGCAGGGATCGGATTTGACTTCGACCAGGAGAAGCTTGCGCCACCTGGCGATCGGCCAAGGTTAGAGGTCCAGTAAAGTGCCTCGTTGCTATTCGGGACCGGCAGGATGAACACCCGACCGATATCCGTCCCCGAGGTCGATGCGACATACAGACCCGATTGCGTCAGGTCGAGTGCACTTACCACGGTAGCGAACCTGGTGCTGTCATCGTTATACGATGCTGCGATTTCGTCAAGGTCCACCGTATTCGTTAGCTGGCGGCGATCACCACCGACCGAGTTCACGGAGAAGACATCCGACAGATTCACGGCATCTTGAGAGCAGAAAATGACTCGGTTGCCTTGCTTGTTCCACTGAGGTCGGAAGTCGTTTCGAGTTCCGATGTTTGTCAGTTGAACTGGAGCTGCAACGTCAGCCGTGCTGCGCTTGAAGATGTTGGCGGAGGTCGTTACAAACTTCTCGTAGACGAGAGTGTCCCCAGCAAAGTTGAGCGAAGCTGTTTGGGCATCGTCAAGGGTGATTGGAGTTCCGCCAGCCTTTGCAACTTTTCGGAGCTTAGTAGTGTCACCAGTCACGCTTGCAACGAAGTACAGCGTGTTGCCATCTGGGGAGACCTGCAGCGAATAAACCGCGTCGTAGGTCGGGGGCACAACTTCAACTGCACCAGCAAGCGAGAAGCTTGAGTTAGTGTAAATGCCGTAAAAACCCGAACCTGCATTCGGGAAGGAGAAGATGAACTGCCCGGCAACCTTAGGATCGGTTGCGAAGGAGGTCACCGAAGCCGGTGCCGTCGTCACGACTGAAACACCCGTTCCGTCAGGATTCACCTTGTTGAGCGATCCCGTGCCTACTCCGTAGTAAAGAACGTTTGCGGAGAGCACACCGCCCGAGGTTGTCGCGCCAGCAGTGGTCGCGCCAGAAACCGTGTTTCCGCCACCGACTCCACCAGCAACGCCGCCAGCGACACCGCCGCCAACGGTGGAACCGCCTCCGCCACTGCCGCCACAACCAATTAGCAACGCCATTCCGACGGTCAACAGCAATGTGCCGACAAATCCTGGCCCAAAGAGGCCCTTCTTGAATATCTTCATATCATTTGTCCAAATAGAATACGCACTTTGTCCGACGACGTCAAGAGACAGACGTTCCCAAATCGCCATAAAGATCGGCCCTACGGCAACTCATCACATCAATTTCATAGGAATCTGGGATGAGAATTAACCTTTTCTGACGGCTCTGGGCGAGGTCAAGGTCGGCGGTCACGATTTCATCGCTTAGTGGTCCGCTTCCCGCACTCCCTAAGACTCTACCTGCGGGGTCGATAATCTTGCTTCTGCCGATGAACTCGAACCCGCCTTCGGTTCCCACGCGGTTACATGTCGCCACGAAGATGCGATTCTCAATCGCGCGAGCGATGGCAAGATGCTCCGCGCTCGTCTCCGCGCCTACGGGCCAGTTGGTTGGAAGGACGAGCAAGTCAATTCCTTTGAGCGCCAAAACCCGCGTGGCCTCCGGAGGGCGAAGGTCATAGCAGATTAGAATTCCTATCTTTGCGTCACCGACCTCGAAAACTGGAAATGCCTCTCCTGGTGTCACGAACTTATCGAGCCCAAGCCACGGGAGGTGTGTTTTTCGGTAGATAGCAATCGACTGGCCAGGCCTAAGTAACGCCGCACCGTTATAGATCGTCTCGCCTTCTAGGCCGGCGTAGCCTATGATCACTGCCCGCTTTGTCTCTTCTACTACAGATTGCAGATCTGCCCAAACGGGATGGTCAAGCGAAATCGCGATGCCTTTCGCGTCAGTCAGCGTTGAGATTGCGTAACCGGTTAGATAGGCCTCGGGAAAGATGACAAGTTCGACCCCTTCAAGCGATCGGATAACTTCAACTGCGTGTGCGCCGTTCTTCGCTGGGTTGCCAAGTTCAAGGTCTGTTTGTACGATCGAGATCTTCATCTTTCAGCACTCGTTATTGTTTACGGCAAGTGTTAGCAGAGGCGACGCACAAACTCATCGAAATAGGGCCGCGAATCCCAAGGTCCAGGCGCTGCTTCGGGGTGGTACTGAATGCTGGATGCGTCGGCATCGGGAACCGCTATCCCTTCAACAGTCTCGTCGTTGATGTTCAGCTGGGTGACGACGGCTCGCGTTCCGGCCAATGATTCTGGATCCACCGCGTATCCGTGGTTCTGACTTGTGATCGTCACCACTCCCGTTTTCAAGTCCTTCACCGGGTGGTTCGACCCTCGGTGCCCGAACTTGAGCTTAAACGTGCTCCCGCCAACGGCGTGACAAAGCAGCTGATTGCCTAGACAAATTCCGAACATCGGTCTCTGGCCGAGCAGTTGTCGAACGGTGTTGATCACCGGCGCAAGTCGCTGAGGATCGCCGGGGCCCGGGCTTAGCAAGATTCCGTCTGGACGCCACGCCATCACTTCGTCTGCCGAGACGGTCGCGGGCAAGACGATTGGTCGGCAGCCCGACTTCCAGAACCGCCGCAAGATGTTGTGCTTCAGGCCGCAGTCGATCACAACGAGCCGCTTTCGTGTGCCGAAGTCCGGCGAGTCGATGCTCTCCTTCCCTTCCGGCCCCCACTTGTAGGGCATCTTCGTCGTCACCGAGAGCACGAAATCGGAATCACCGTAGCTCTGGACCGTGGATAGCGCTTCTCGTGCGTGGTCAAGATCGCTCGAGATGGCTCCCATCGTAACACCTGAGGAGCGAATTTTCTTTGTGATCGCCCGAGTGTCTAGTCCCTGAATGGCGACTCGACCCCGCTCCTTTAGAAATGTGTCTAGCGACTTCGTGGAGCGCCAATTTGAGGGGTAATCGCAAGCTTCTTTAACGATCAAACCTGTCGGCTGGACGAATTCAGATTCAAAGTCGTCTTCGTTGATGCCGTAGTTCCCGATGAGGGGATAGGTGAGGATGACGATTTGACCCGCGTAGCTAGGGTCGGTCAGGATTTCTTGGTAGCCGGTCATCCCGGTGTTGAAGACAACTTCTCCAACAGTGACGCCTTCTGCGCCGAGGGCTCTGCCTCTGTAAATTGAGCCGTCGCTGAGTAGAAGAAAGCGTTCCAAACTAAAAATAGAGCCTACCTCCAGGAATGCAATCACACACCTGACCTGCGCCGAAATAGCGACCTTAGACGTCCAGATAATCAATGCCCCACCAAGTGCGAGAAGATATCGAACGTCGAGAGAAAGAATGGCTCTCGCCCTATGCCGCCTGCGCATCGGATTCTCAAGGTAGGGTCGTTCCCGAAGAACCAGATCCTGTCCGAACCTGTTTCCAGCGAGATCGAGATCGGATCCTACATAGCAAGCCGTTCAGAAGGTTAAAGCACAAGACACAAGTTTTCATCGATCCAGTGGGTGATCATTACCGGACACGTCTAACTCATTCGCTTGAAGTTGCACAAATCGCACGAACTATAGGCCGCGCTCTTCGCCTCAATGAGGACCTGATCGAAGCCATCGCACTCGGACATGATGTCGGTCACACTCCCTTCGGCCATGCAGGGGAGTTTGCGCTCGATGAAGCGTTGCAAGAGTATCATGCCGCTCACCCAGGTGCACCCGGCCCGACATCATTTCGGCACTACGAGCAGTCACTTCGCATCGTTGATGTCCTTGCCAAGCTGAATCTGAGCTTTGAGACGCGAGCTGGGATCGACGGACACAGCAAGGGACGAAACGACCTTTCAGCGTACGACGGCGAGCCAACTTCAACCTTGGAAGCTGCGGTTGTGCGCATCAGTGACCGGATTGCCTACGTTAATCACGACCTTGACGATGCGATTCGTTCAGGTTTAATTCCCGAAGCTCCCTCATTCATCGACTTCCTCGGAGCGACCCACGGGAGAAGAATCGCCACGCTCGTCGAGGATGTGATCATTCAGTCAAACGAACAGCCTGCCATACGGCTATCCCCACACATCCTGGTCGTGATGAACGAGCTAAAGGAGTGGCTCTTCGAAAATGTCTACCTTCAATACCCACGCGTGTACCCCGACGTTGAAAAGGCGAAGAGCCTCGTGCGCGAGCTGTTTCGGCACTTTGTGAGGAAGGACTTGCCGGAAGGCTACGAGGGCGTACAAGGGGCCGTTGACTATGTGAGCGGCATGACCGACCGTTACGCGATCGACGCCTACGCCAAGATCAAACTCCCTAGTGTCTGGCAGCTACCCTGAACCCAAGTTGTAGTTCACAGGTTGGCCCCGGCGACCGATGCCAAACGGCGTATCGGTAGGCAGCGCTTTCAGCCGGATGAAGAAATTGATCTCTCGTCCGGCTCTGAAGCCAGTCTTGTTTTCGACCCAGGTAAGCACGGCCTCGGCGCAGTGCAAGTCGTAAATCACCGAGTATTGTTGAGTGTCGAACTGCTTTGTGAACCCGTTATAGTTCCACACCGCACTGAACTTCGTCTTGCCAATCACTAGATTTTCGAGGAAGATGTTGGCATTCGTCCAAGTGTGACGGAAGCCATCAAATCGAGCGCCGACACCGAACGTCATTTCCTTCGACTTTGTGGTCACGTCTAGCCTAACGTTGTTCCAAACCTTTCGTATAGTATCGTAAGCATACTGGCCACGGAAGAGGAACTGATTGACGATCTGATATTCAGTTCTTGCCGCGACCTGCTGCCAAGATGTCGGCTGGTTAGAAACCTGCGCTTGAAAGTCGTAGCCCGTTTGAACGGCTAACAAGGTCCGTTTGGTAGGTCGATAATTGACGTCAAATGTTGCCAAATTCGATCGCCCATATCGGTCAATCTGTAATGGCGAGAATCCTACCGGCTTGAGCAAGTTGTAGTGAAATGTTGCAGCGGTGTCTCGGCCAAAGCCATAGCTCACAGTGGTTCCATATTCCATTACATACTGTGCAGTTCCATCTGAATAGACTCCCTGTCTAAATCTACCGCTCAGATCCCATTTGAGCTTCCCTCTACCACGATTATTTCTTTGTACGGCGAAGTTAAAGTAATACCGCCCGATTTGATCTCGCTTTGTCGGATCATTAAACTCGCCCATTGAGAGCTCGGTTTGGAACAAAATGTTCTTCGCAAACTGCTGTCCCATCAACTTGCTCGAATCTGAGGAAACGGTGACGACGGGTGTGCGGTCCGCACCGGAAAAGAAGTTGGGGACATTTCCAACTGGAATGCTGCGTTGGTATTCCAGAGTCGCCAGGCCCTTGTTGAATTCGCTATCGGCACGGAATCGGATGTCGATCTGTTGCCGAGTCGTTGACGTCCCAGAAGACTCGCTTGTGTTCGTCGTGTAGTTGATGTCCAGGTTTGTTTTGAGGCGAGGGCCAATTTTTCTGGTGTCGTTTATGCTGAGTGTTTGATAGGAGGAACCAAACCCCGCATTTGAGTTTCCGTTTCGCGCAAAACTAAATCGGGTTGAATTTCCACGTTGACCATTTACCACCAGGCTCGCGCGGGTGCTCATAATCGTGCTCCCCGGAGCGCTCAGGTAGTTATCCTTTTGGTAATCGTTGTCGAGCGATAAGGATCCCCATCTGAACTCCTGGCGATGGGAGTTGTTCAAGGTTAGGGTTCGAGCCGTGCCGAAGATCTTGTACGCCTTGATGATTCCACTCATCGTGCGAGTCTGGTATGCAAAGTCGCCACCGATCCCAAGCCCCAACTTGCTCATATAGTCGACCCGACTTATGAGTGTATTTCTCGTACCCTTTAGGGGAATGCCGAACCTGTTCTTGATGTAATAGCCCTCGTCAGGACTCTGCCCAACTTCTGGCGTGTATCGGTTTGACTTGTCGTCCAGCGGAATCAAGAGATATGGGATCCGAAATCTCGAAACGCCGAAGAGTTCAAAACTTGCGTTACGAAAGATCGCGTGCCTATTGGGCACAATTGTGACATCCCGGCCAAAAAGCTCATAGTGAGGATGAGGTAGGTCGCAGGTCGTTACTCCGCCATTCATCAGAGTCGTAATCGTCTGGGTTCCGTATCCCTCTTCTCCCCGAACGAAGAGCGGACTTCGAAGTTGTCCTCGCAAGAGCGATGGCTTGATTTCAGAATTGACGAATTCACCAATGAACGACTCTTCGTTAATGTTGATTGTCATTGCCCGAGCCGTAACCGTCGACTCCTTACCAATGACTCGAACATTGCCGCTGAGTCGAAAGATCGTCGAGTCTAGGTTGCCGACGATTTCATCCGCAAAGACATGGTAGCCACGATATTCAAAATCGCCCCCGTTGCTCATCTCAACGTTGTCGCCATTTCGCTGGCCACTCCCCGCACTATTGATCTTGAATTCTTGCCGATTCGGATCCTTCGCCGGCAACTTTCCGATCTTCACATCGCCGGCGGCTGGGCCAAATCCTGCGGGTTGTAGCGGGTCGTTGACGATAGGGAGCG
>JBBRHU010000145.1:0-7885 GCA_038222255.1 Fimbriimonadales bacterium
GCAGCGCTGGACGTCATGGAAACCGACCCCGAGCCGATGCGCCGACTCTGGGCAAACACGAAGTGGTGGAAAGACGCCCTCAATGCCGAAGGCTTCGATACGATGGGTTCCGAAACTCCGATCACCCCAGTCTTTGTTGGCGATGAGGGGAGAGCGCAGCTGATGGAAAGAATGCTGTGGGACGAAGGCGTCTACGCGCTTGCCATCGTCTACCCGACGGTCGCTCGGGGCAAAGCTCGAATTCGAACGATGCCTAGCGCCGCCCACAGCCAAGAAGATCTCAACTTCGCACTTGAAGCCTTCAAGCGTGTGCGTGAAAAGATGGGTTCTTAGGTTCGTGGGGCCGCAGGGATCGTCGAAAAGATCCCTACCTATGAATCACAAACTCAAAAACCCACGAGCTCATAAAAGGAGGGCGCGCTGGACTTGCGCGCCCGGTGGCTTGGAGGGGGTGCGGAGGAAAATGAAACCTACCGCATCCTTGGAGGGGAACGTTCCGTGTTCCTTAACTCATTTCTTCCATCGACCATCGTAGAAACTTCCCGTTCGAATAACAGGTCCCTCAAAGTCCGTGATAATCACCTGGATTCGTTCACAATCTAGCAACAGCATGAGTAAAGAAAAGGTTCTGATCACCGGCGCTTCTGGTGAAGTTGGGAGACTTCTTCTCCCCAAACTCCTTGAGCGGTACGATCCTGATCAGATCGTCTTGATGGATCGACAGCGATCTCAAATTGCCCTTCCCGAGCACGTCACATTCATTGAGGGAGACGTTTCTAATCTCCTGGAGATTGATACGCTGGACAACGAGAATTGGGATCGGATCTACCACCTCGCCGCGATTCTTTCTGCGAAAGGTGAAGAGAATCCCCGAGCGACTCATCGGATCAACACCTGGGGAAGCCTGCAGGTCTTTGAGCTTGCTCGCAAGTCGACCGAGCGCACTGGCAACCGAGTGCGAGTAATGTTCCCGAGCACGATCGCCGTTTACGGTCTCGATGGAACCAGCCGCCGCACCAACGTTCGAGAGGATGAATTTCTTTCTCCGATCACGATGTACGGCGTCTCAAAACTCGGGATAGAACAAGCTGGCCGCTACTACGCACGTCACTTCAAGGTCGGGCGAGACTTGCCCCGAATCGATTTCAGGTCTGTTCGTTTCCCTGGTTTGCTCTCTCCGGCGAGCCAGCCCGGCGGCGGAACAACCGACTTCGGCCCACACATTCTTCACCACGCCAAACTCGGCAAGCCCTACGTTTGCCCGGTTCGTCCGTCGACAACGCTTCCGTTCATGGCGATGAGCGATGCGATTGACGCAATCATGGATCTGGGCGACGCTGACCTCGACCCCGAATCAGCTCTGGTCTACAACGTCTCGAGCTTCTCGATGTCCGCAGAAGAATTTGTCGAAGTGGCTTCAGATGCATTCGGCGATGTTGACGTCATCTTTGAGGAGGACGATGTGAAGCAGGAGATTTCCGACTCTTGGCCCGAGTCTATCGACGACACCCTCGCTCGGGGGATCTGGAACTGGGCACCGAAGTTCGATCACCACACGACGTTTAGTAAATACATGATTCCCGGGCTCAAGTAATCGGGCACGATCAGGACAGCACCGCAGGAGACTGCGGTGCTGGAGCGTCGATCAAGTGGGGCACAAACGGCGAAAGGTTTGTGATCACCAACTTCTTGTTCTCCCGAATCCCCATCCCTCGCGCCACGCCGTCGATGACCCAGCTTCCGATCATCATCTGCTTATCGTCAAATTCCGGCAGACGGACATAGCCCTGATACATGTGCGACTCATACGGCTCGCCGTGGCTGTACTCTTCGCCCTCCAGCCGATGAATCGTAATGTCTTCCCCTTCTCGGGCCAGCAGCGGCTTTTTGACCCACTCGTTAAGGTCTCTCGGACTGTCGAGATAGGCCGGTAGCAGGTAGGGATGATTGGGATGCATCTCCCAAAGGATCGCGAGGATTGCTTTGTTGCTCAAAATCATTTTCCAGATCGGCTCAATCCACTGGGTGTCCTTGTACGACTTCAAAGCGAACTCTCCGAACTCTTCGGCGAGCATCCACTCCCAAGGGTAGAGCTTGAAAATCGTCCACATCCGGCGGTCGTCGAGATCGACGAAACATCCATTGCGTGAATCCCAGCCGATTTCGCTGACAAGAAGCTGAGACGTCACCAGACCTGCAGCTTCAGCCGTGTCACGCATCACCGTCGTGGTCATCATGTCTTCGATAGAATCAACACTGGTGAGATGGAGGAGCGACCCCTTCAAGTAACGGATCCGTTTGACCTCCTGCCAATATTCGACCAACCCTTCCCAGATGGAGTTGAATTGATCGTATTCAGGATAGAGTTCTTGAAGCCAGTGCCACTGCCCCACCGCGCCTTCAAGGAGAGCAGTCGGAGTATCAGCGTTGTATTCAAGGAGCTTAGGCGGTTCGGAGCCGTTGTAGGAGAAATCAAACCTGCCGTAGATCGAAGGCGGTTCATTTTCCCACGCCCACTCAATGAAAGGAATCGCCTCGGGCGGGATCTGGAGATCGTCGTAACGCTTCTTCTCGATAACGTAGTCAACGGCGGCCAGGCACATTTTGTGCAATTCGTTCGTCGCCTTCTCAATTTCAAGCACCTCAGGCATGGAGAACGCGTAAAAAGCAGACTCGTCCCAGTAGGGCTCGTCGTCGTTGCTGTGATACAGCATTCCGAGCTTCTCGACTTTTTGAATCCAGTCCGGCCTGGGCTCGCGGGTGATTCTTCGCATCCGGCCTTAACCCATGCCGCTGAAGAAGCCACCGCGACCGGCGGATGTTCCACCAAAACCGCCACGGGATACTGAGCTGGAAGACGAATTTACGCTCATACCGGATGGGGACGTTCGGCTATAACCGGAAGCAAAACCTCCGATCGAATAGCTGCCGCCGCCGCCATAACCCCAGTGCGGACTGCCGTAAAAAATGTAGGAACGGCCGCCGTAGTAGTAGGATGAGCCGGAATAGCCTGAACCGTAGCACACATCCTCAGGGAGAATTTGCCCGTTTGCGTCAAGACACCTTCTCACCATTCGCGGCTCTGAACTGCACCCCGTGGCCAAAACAAGTGCAGCCACCGAGACAACCAAGAGTGCGGGGACCGCTTTCGATTTCTTGAATTCCATACTCTCTCTCAATAATACGGCGTAGACTCCTCGCCGGGACAGGCTCCCAGCAAAAAAACACCCCGGATGGTGACATCCGGGGCATTCTGGAGAAATCTGGGGCAGTTAAAGTTACTTCTTCGCAGTCAGGCTGGGAGGAAGAAGCACAGTGTCAATGACGTGAATGACGCCATTGCTGGCAAGGATGTCTGCCTTCAGAACCTTCGACTTGTTAAACTTCGCGCCACCCTTGAGGGTCACGGTTACGTTTTCGCCTTCGACGGTTTTGGCCATAAGGTGCTCCTTAAGGTCGCTGCTCATCACCTTTCCGGCAATGACGTGGTAGGTAAGAACCTTCTTAAGAAGCTCTTTGTCTGAACCAACTTTTTTGAGAAGCGCCTTGGGGAGCTTCGCGAATGCTGCGTCGGTTGGAGCGAGCACTGTGAAAGGTCCTGTGCCCTTGAGCACGTCGACCAAGCCCGCTGCACCGACGAGCTTCGTCAGGGTCTTGAACTGACCTGCCGCAACTGCGGTGTCAACAATGTCCATTTCCTTTGGTGCATGAGCGATCGCGACCGAGCCAAGAACTAGGGCTGCGACGAGGGGGATAAATTTGAGTCTTTTCAACATGGATATCACGTGATGCTCTAGGGGGAGCTACCATGTTCTACGCATGGCTGATTCAAAACATTTCATTCACATCATTATTTAATGATGTAAATATCAGCCGGGTAGATTCTATCCATGAACCTTCGAATGTGGATGTTGGACATCGCCCGTGAGCAGAGTCCATCACTCGAGATCCTTCGAGAACTTTGCCAACTCAGCTTAGATTCTGGCTATAACGCGATCGGGCTATACCTTGAGCACCGGTTCGCCTATCCTTCGGTCACATGGGTAGGTGGAAAGGGTTGTCTCACACCCGAGGTTGTGAGGCAGCTTGAGATCGAATTCCCTTCTCTCCAGATCATCCCATTCATCAATCTCCTCGGCCACATGGAAGGGTTTTTGAATACCGAGGAAGGCTCCCATCTTGCTGAGCAGAGATTCACTGGAATGCAAGCCTGCCCTTCGAAGGATGAGTTTAAGGTCCTTTGCAAGGCGATCATCGCCGACACGATTTCTTGCTTCTCAAGCGAGATCATTCATATCGGAGGCGACGAAACCGCACAGTTGGGCGCCTGTCCAGTTTGCTCAGCAAAAGTAAAAGCGTGGGAGGCCGAAGGTGTCACTGACGGTAAAGCCAAATTGTATGGCGAGCATTTCGCGGACCTTGTAAATCAAGTCGTAGCGGCAGGACGCAGACCGGCGGTCTGGGGAGACATGTTCGTCGACCATCCGACCGCACTGGAGATCATTCCCCGTGACGCACTGATCTTTGATTGGCAATATTTCAAGGGCCCCGAAGAGACGAGCAAGCGTTTCCTTGAGCTAGGCTTCGAGGTCGTTTATTGCCCGGCAGTTCACACCTATAACGCCGCTTGGGTCCACCTCCCCCAAACCGAAGAGAACATTCGTGAACATGCCAAGGCGGCTCGAGATACTAAGGCATACGGCGTGTGTGTGACCACATGGGAATTTGGGCTGATGGGGAGCTTGGAGACCGCCCTTCCCCTCCTCCGTGGGTGTGGAGAGATTCTATGTGATGAGTCGATCGAACCTACCCTCCCTCCCTACACAGACAATCTCAACTCATCGAAGGACGCGGATGTGAACAGATACAAACCCGTCCGCGAGGCTTCGGTGTTCCTGAAGCACTACCTTAAGCAGAGTGAGCTCTACGAAGAATGGGCCCGGCTCCTTGGCGTCGAACTCCAGGATTGCGGTGGATTGTTCGCGTTTAGCGGGATACGGTCTGGACTGAAAGCACGTCTGCTTCTCTACTCGAATCCGTTCCTGCTTTGGCTCCGACAGCGCGAGGACTTTGTTGGTGAACCAGGGACACGTGCTCTAGAAGTTGCAGATCGTGCGATGTCGGTCGCCCCAGATTCCACCACTCGCGGCATTGCAGAGTTCATAAAGCTCGCGATCATGTTTGTGCGGCAAGTAGAAGCATCCCATGTTGCGTATGCCGAAAGGAAGCCAGGCGAGGCGGCCTCGGCACTCTTTTCTTGCCGTCAGATCTTCGAGCAGATCGAAAGACTCGCGGTGGCGAACCACATCAGATTCGGCGGTTCGCTGGCGGACATCAGCCGCGCGAAGGCGGCGAGAGAGCAGGTAGAGCGAGTGATTCGACGCATCAAGGAGTTCGGTGACGGTTCACTTGGGTATCTGCCTAGCTACGAAATGATCTGCCATCCAAAGTTCATTCCCCACGATCAGGCGGGCTGGTGGATCGTCAATCGCTGGGCGAACGAATAAAGAAAAAGGGTCGCAGGAATTTCTTCCTGCGACCCATTTCAGCCCGAAGCTCTTAGGCTTCGTCGTCGGTCTTGGTGAGTTCCTCGACCGTGAGCTTCTTCTTAGGTGCAACAGCTGCGGCCGCATTGGCGGCATCGATCGCAGCGTTCTCGGCAGTTGCCTTCTCCATCTCAGCTGAGAGCGAACCCTTCTTGGAAAGGTAGATCGCGAAGATGAGCGAAGCGACAGCAACTCCAGTGATCAGGATGAGCGTTCCGTTCTCGAGCGGCTCGATCACCTTTGCGGCGAGGAGCAGCGCGACGAGGTTCATAACCTTGATCAGCGGGTTGAGAGCGGGGCCAGCGGTGTCCTTGAATGGGTCTCCAACGGTATCGCAGACAATGCCAGCCTTGTGAGCTTCGGTTCCCTTTCCACCGTGAAGTCCGTCTTCAATAAGCTTCTTCGCGTTGTCCCACATTCCGCCAGAGTTGGCGAGAAGAACCGCGAGGAGCTGACCAGTGACGATTGCACCAACCAGGAATCCGCCAAGCGCCTGTGCGCCAACGAGGTTGTATTCCTGACCATTGATGACCGTGTGGGGCTTGCCAATCGAGAAACCAAAGGCAACCGCCAAAGGCAAGGCAATCGCGAGGATTCCCGGGCCGAGGAGTTCCTTCTGAGCAGCTGCGGTGACAATTGCCACGCAGCGTGCATAGTCGGGGGTGCTCGTTCCAGCCATGAT
Organism: Fimbriimonadales bacterium; assembly: GCA_038222255.1. Classification (GTDB taxonomy): domain Bacteria; phylum Armatimonadota; class Fimbriimonadia; order Fimbriimonadales; family Fimbriimonadaceae; genus Fimbriimonas. The sequence goes on from JBBRHU010000145.1 coordinate 6,229, forward strand.
GCCTGGATCAGATCGGAACTGGCGGCGAACTTCGTTGATCAGTTCAAAAGAAGCACGTCCAACTGCGTTGATCGAGAAGGCTGAGAAGAGGAACGGAGCCGCTCCACCAATCAAGAGACCTAGGAAGATCTCTGGAACTTCAAGTCGCAAACCGATATCTTGAAGTCGGGCGCTCTCGAGGTAGCTGTGGAACAGTGCGACTGCAGCAACAACGGCAGTGGCAATTGCAAAGCCCTTTGTCAGAGCTTTGGTCGTGTTGCCAGCGGCGTCTAGTCGCTGAACAGCCTTCGAACCATATACGTTGCCGTGTCCGTCTCCGCTCATTTCGAATACGCCTTGTGCGTTGTCCGAAATCGGGCCGAAGGTGTCCATGGCAAGCACGTATCCGGTCGTGGTCAACAGACCGAGACCGACAAGTGCGATTCCGTAGAAACTAAGCAGGTAGCCGCCGAACGTCGCCGGAGCGAAGATAAACAGCGGGAACAAGAGCGCTGCGACAATCGCAAAGACCATGAAGACGCTGGATTCGGCTGCATAGGCGAAACCGGTGATGATCATCGGTGCCGGACCTGCAGTCGCTACGCCAGCAACTTCCTGAGTTGGTCGCTTGTGAGTCGAAACGTAGTAGTCGGTCAGAGCTTCGATCGCGAATGCCATCAAGATGCCGAAGACGATCATCGCTGCAAAAGTCCACCAGGGGACCGGCGTTGCGACGACTCGACCGAAATCCGTGGTGACCGGAGTCGGCTGCTTGCTATTGGTAGCGGTCGGATTCAGCTTCTGTGCTTCGCTGAAATCCTTGACTGTTTTGGGGTCCTCTTCAAGAACGTTTAGAGAAAGACCCGCGAGCTTGAGCGGGGAATCCAGGAGCCCTGGAACGCCAACAGCAAGTTCTTCTTTGGAGTTCGAGAAGACCACGATCGGTCGGGCCTCGCCCACCTTGGTGACTTCAAGCCCTTGGTCTTTCGCCTTCTTGATCTGAGTGTCGAGGAAAGGCTCGTCAATCGGTCCGATCCAGCGAGTTTGAACCGGCGGGGTGACCTTCTTTGCTGGGTCTCTTGGGTCAGCTTGCGGAGGCTGAACGATCTTCACCTGGAAGACCTTCGGCTTCGTCTTCAGATACTCCCCGAGGGTGATGTATTGCTCTTCCTTCGAGCCTTCAGCCACTGGTCGCACGACCGTGTACTTGAGAACCTTGTTGGTGGACATCTCATCGATGCCAGCAAAGTCGCCAGGCTTGGGAGCCTCAGGAATATTTTTGAGCTTAGGAGCGCTCTGGAAGAGACCTTCAACAAGTTGCTTGTCTTCCTTCGCGGTGAGACCGTACTTCTTCGCGATTGGACCGTTGAGGAACTCATCGGCGGATTCGGGAGGAGTTTTCGTTCCCTTGTTCTTGTCGAACCAGGTCCAAGCCTCTCGACGGAAATCAGCGGTAACCGAGTTCGTGCTCTCGAACTTGCTGGTTACGATCGGGTTGTTCGAGCCACCCATCGTGAAGTAAGCAAGAATTGCCGTGAACACGGCTGCGATGGCAGCAGACGACCAGAAGCCTCGTCGGATCGCGATGAGCGGATCCTTGTCAACGTCGTCGTCACCCTTGACGCTGAACACGCCAATGATTGAGGCGATGATTCCAACGCCACGAGCCATGAGCGCG
>JBBRHU010000146.1:0-7860 GCA_038222255.1 Fimbriimonadales bacterium
TCTATGCGATCCAACCGTTCGTCCTCTACTATATGCGAGACATGCTTCACGTCAAAGACCCTTCCAAGGACGCAGGGTTTGTGTTCATGGTCATCTTGCTCGGAGCCACGATCAGTGGTGTCTTAGGAGGGAAAATCTCCGATAGAACTGGACGCAAGCCGGTTGTCTACATGAGCAGTCTGATCATCGGCATTTGTTCGGTGATGTTCATCTTCCTCCACTCAGTCGGGCAGGTGCTTGTCATCGGAACACTCTTCGGTCTTGGCTACGGTGCTTACATCAGCGTCGACTGGGCCTTGGGGACCGACGTCTTACCTCGAAAGGAAGACGCTGCTAAGGACATGGCGATCTGGCATGTGTCGATGACATTGCCCCAGCAGTTGGCTCCTTTTTTCGCGGGCATCATGTTGAACTCGTTTGTTGTTCAGGGCTCGTCGCCCGTTCAATATGTTCGCGGAGGGTACGCGGTTCTCTTCACCTTCTCCGCCGTCTGTTTTGTGCTCGGAGCGCTACTTCTCAGGAATGTCCGCGGCGCGAAGTAGCCGAACGGTCGAGTTGCCAGGCCCGACGGGCGTCATAATCGTAGAGCGACACTGAAGTCGTATCCACGCTATGACGCCTAATTCCTCTCCCACCGCCGGCTGCTCCTTCTTTAGCACCACGCCTTCGGAAATTTTCACGCCGGAGCAGTTCCTGGGTGATGAGATCCTGATGATTGAGACGGCCGAACAGTTCAGCCGCAAAGAGGTGCTCCCAAACCTGGAGGCCATCGATAAGCAAGAGGACGGTTTGATGCCTCGTCTTATCCGTGAAGCGGGCGAGTTGGGACTCTGCGGCGTCGATAGTCCAGATGAATTTGGTGGACTCGGACTCGGAAAGAATTTAGCCGCGCGAATTCTCGAGTTCATGAGCCTCAATGGCTCATTTAGCGTCACTTACGGCATCACGAGCGGCATCAGCCAGGTCGGGCTGTCTCTCTTCGGCACTGACGCTCAGAAGGCGCAGTACCTGCCCAAGCTCACTTCAGGCGAGTGGATTGGTGCCTATGCGCTCTCCGAGCCGAATAGCGGCAGTGACGCACTTTCAGCGAGCACTCGGGCTGAGCGAGTCGGCGACAAATGGGTTCTCAACGGAACGAAGATGTGGATCAGCAATGCAAAGTGGGCTGACCTCTTCCTTGTTCTTGCCAAAGTCGATGGGGAGAAGTTCAGCGCGTTTCTGGTCGAGAAGAACCATCCCGGAGTTTCGGTGTCTCGCGAAGAGCACAAGATGGGGTTAAAGGGGTCGAGCACCGCTCGGCTCATTCTTGACAACGCCGAAATTCCAGTTGAAAACCTTCTCCACCAGATCGGACAGGGGCACCACGTTGCGTTTAACGCTCTCAACATCGGGCGTTTCAAACTCGCAGCGATGTCAATCGGACCGTGCCGAGACGCGATGTTTCAGGCATCGCAGTATGCCCTTGATCGCAAGCAATTCGGGGCGAGCATTTCGACTTTTGGTTTGATCCAAAAGAAGTTCGCAATGATGGCCGCCTGGTTCTACCTCGCTGAGTCGATGATCTATCGAACTGGAGCGATGATCGACGACGCCTTCGACCAATGGGGCGGAACGGTTGATGGCAACCGAAAGGCAGCTGAGGAATACTCGGTCGAATGCTCGGCCTGCAAGGTCATGGCCACCGAAATCGAGTCACTGATCGTTGACGAAGCCATGCAAGTGTATGGCGGCTACGGCTTCACCGAGGAATTCCCGATCGCGAGGCACTACCGTGACGCGCGCATCAGCCGAATCTATGAAGGCACCAACGAGATCAACCGACTGTTCATTGCGGACCGACTTGCACGAAGGGTGAAGGAAGGCAAGGTTGGCGGCGTTGCCGCTGGTGACTCCTTCGTTTCAACCCTTGCGCAAGCCGCAATTCAAAATATCTCGAAGGATCAGATTCTCCTTGGCGCCGCTTCGGACTTGATCTTGCTCAGCTATGGCGAACAGTCTGCACGACTACGAGCTCAACAGAGTGGCGCGAAGGCAGAACTTCTGTACAAGGCGGTGCTTCCGTGGCTCAACGCGCGGGCAGCTGAGGCGTACCAGACCTTAACCGGGGAATCCGTGACCCTGCCCCAAGTCGATAGGGTTGACCTTGGCAGCATTGCAGCCGACGTCTACGCGGCCAAGGGTCCGTTGCGGTTGAGGTAGGCCACATATTTTTAACAATCCGCTTGTGAAAGAGAGAGGTTCTTGCTCACTCTTTTCACCAAGGGGTTTCGATTATTTGGCCGTATCTGCGATAATCCGACTAATCGTTTGCAATGGCGCAGCGGGATGCGCGGGGACAGAGTTAGTTTAATTCTTCCCCGCATACGCCTCCCCTAGGGGCAGCGAAAAACATGGAGACGAGATGACCCCACAAGAAGCAGTAGCATTTGTTAAAAACAACGAAGCGAAAATGCTTGATATCAGGTTCACAGACCTTATCGGCATTTGGCACCACTTCTCTGCGCCAGCGCACAACTTTACCGAAGACAAGTTCGAGGACGGATTCGCATTTGATGGTTCAAGCATCAAAGGCTTCCAGACCATCAACGAGTCAGACATGCTTCTGATCCCAGATGCAGACACGCTGTTCATGGACCCGTTCACCACGGAGCCAACCGCAGTAATCACTTGCAACATCGAAGACCCGCTGACCCGACAAGCGTACGGCAAGGATCCTCGATACACCGCGCTGAAGGCCGAGGCCTACCTCAAGACCACGGGTATCGCCGACACCGCATTCTTCGGTCCTGAAGCAGAGTTCTTTGTCTTCGACAAACTCAGTTTTGATGTTCAGCCGAATAATTCGGGCTACAAGATTGACTCCATCGAAGCCCACTGGACTTCTGGACGAGAAGATTCACCCGGATTTACGATCAAGCCGAAGGGTGGCTACTTCCCATGCGCGCCTGTTGACAAGCTTCAAGATCTCCGAACTGAGATGGCGCTTCAGATGGGTGAAATCGGCATCGATGTCGAAATGCACCACCACGAAGTTGCTTCTGCTGGTCAGTGCGAAATCGACATGCGGTTCGACACTCTGACTACGATGGCCGACAAGTTGATGAAGTACAAGTACGTCGTCAAGAACGTTGCCTATCAGAACGGTTTTGTTGCCACCTTCATGCCCAAACCGCTATTCGGCGATAACGGCAGTGGAATGCACGTTCACCAATCTCTTTGGAAGAACGGCACACCCCTCATGTATGATGAGGCAGGATATGCAGGTCTGAGCGACACTGCACGTTGGTACATCGGCGGATTGCTGAAGCACGCGCCCGCCCTCTTGGCTTTCTGTGCACCGACTACCAACAGCTATCGACGACTGGTTCCGGGCTACGAAGCTCCGATCAACCTGCTCTACTCACAGCGCAACCGCTCAGCCTGCGTTCGAATTCCAATGGTCAGCAAATCGCCGAAAGCGAAGCGCATTGAATTCCGCGCACCAGACCCAATGGCGAATCCGTATCTCGCCTTTTCCGCGCTTCTGATGGCCGGCCTCGACGGTATCCAAAACCGAATCGAGCCGCCGAAGCCTCTCGACAAAGACCTGTACGAGCTTCCTGCTCTTGAGCGAGCAAGCATCCCGCAGACTCCAGGTTCGCTCCGAGCAACTCTGAACGCGCTCGCTGCAGACCACGAGTTCTTGCTGAAGGGTGATGTCTTCACCAAGGAACTGATCGAGAGTTACATCGAGATCAAGATGACGGACGAGTGCGACGCGGTCGACCTTCGCCCACATCCTTACGAGTTCTATCTCTACGCAGATCTCTAAGCTCGCCACTACGGCCCTCCGATCATAAGATCGGGGGGCTTTTTCTCGTTCTGAATCCTAGAAAAAGGGGTAATACAACTAATCGTGAGCATTTGGCTTCAACCTGAACCGCAGAATTGGTGGCTCGTCGTCGAAGACGCAATCCTAGAAGATGTGGGAAGCGGGGACCTTTCAGGAGGCACGATACCGCACGACCTATTGACTCGCTGGCAGATTGAAGCTCAAGCCGACGGCGTGCTCTGTGGGATTGGCATCGTTGAGCATCTGCTCGCCCCCCTTCCACAAGACCCCGAAGAGTGTTACATCGACATTCACCACGTAGACGGTGAAGCTATCCGAAGGGGTGCGGTCGTGGCAAGCGGATTTCTGCCGGGACGGCGCGCGGTTCTTGCTGAGAGAACCGCACTCAATTTTCTTATGCTGCTCAGCGGCGTTTCGACGCACACAAATTTGTTTGTTAGAAAGGTCGAAGACACCAGTGCAAGAATCGTGGACACCAGAAAGACGGTTCCATTGCTCCGCGCCCTCCAGAAATACGCGGTTCGATGTGGCGGCGGCCACAACCACCGAATGGGGCTCTTTGATGCCGTGATGATCAAGGATAATCACATCGCGGCATCAGGCTCGATCACGAGTGCGATCACCGCAGCACGCTCGTACATCTCTCACCTCACCAAGATTGAGGTGGAATGCGAGACTGTGGACCAGGTCGACGAGGCGATCTCGGCAGGCGCGGAAGTGATCTTGCTCGATAACATGGACCCCTTCATGATGCGCGAGGCCGTCAGAAAGCACCGTGGCCGGGCAATTTTTGAAGCGAGCGGAGGAATCAATCTTGATACCGTACGGGGAGTTGCCCAGACGGGAGTGGACGTGATCTCAGTCGGAGCGCTCACCCACTCCTCGATCGCACTTCCCTTTCACATGGAGTTCAAGTGAAGTCGGTCTCAAAATCTGGAGATGACTGGGTTCGACTCGCTGAGGTGGGCTCCACTCAAACCGCGATGGTTGAGCGTATCTCTCGTGGCGAACGTCCTTCGGTAGTGCTGACGGACCACCAAACACAAGGGCGTGGTCGGCTAGAGCGGAAGTGGCACAGCTCGCCTAACGAATCGCTGACGGTTTCAATCGCACTGTGGGATTACATTGACCACCCTCGCCCGCACTTGCTCGGAATGTCGATGGCCCTGGCGGCGGCGGGTGCGATTAAGTGTCAGCTTCGATGGCCAAACGACCTGATTTTTCATGCCCGAAAGGTCGGCGGGTTGCTCTCGCAGGTTGTGATTGCGCCGAACAAGGAACGAGTCCCGGTCATCGGCATCGGGATCAACCTGAATCAGACGGTGTTTCCGCCCGAGCTTGATGTCATTGCGACAAGCCTGCGGATGGAGACTGGAAAAACCTTCAGTAGAGACCAGGTGCTTTCCGATTTGCTAGATGAGCTAGCACAGTTGCCTGAACCCATCGAGTGGGCTGCGCTAGCCCCAATCTGGGATTTGTTTGACCAAACACCCGGCAAGCTTTACCGCCTTCCAGACGGCAACTTTGCACAGGCGCTCGGTGTGGGTTCCGATGGGCAGCTGATCTGCAGCATTGATGGCGAGACGTCCTCGGTTCAGGTCGCAGACGCTCTCTTTGGCGGATAGTCGCTTCTTGCGAAAACGAGCGCCCCAACCGTGGCTGCCTTCTGGCTTTTCAATTCTTGTGCGCACATCCTCAGCGTGTGGCCAGTTGTCATGACATCGTCTACCAGAAGGAGATGCTTGCCTTCAACAAGGTCTTGCGAGGCCCTAAACGCTCCGTGCAAATTCTTCAGCCGTTGGGCTTGGTCCAGTCCCGCTTGCGACTTCGTCGCTTTGATTCTAAGCAACGAACTCAACTTTAGCGCCTCAACAGGAAGGCTCTCCACCAACAGGTCAGATTGGTTGAATCCGCGCACTGCTCGGCGCGACCAGTGGATGGGCACAGGGACAATCGCGTCGACTGCTTGAGGCATTGCCTCGAAGCCCTCCGCGATCTCGGTTGACATCCAAGCCACGAGCGCGGTTGAACGCCGATACTTCAAATGACGCACAGCCTGTCCACCCCTTCCATCGTAGGAGTAGAGCCAGTAGCAGTAATCGAGCAGCCCGTCGAAAAACTCCTCCCCTTGAATCTCACGATCCCCCAGCTCTTCAATACATTTTGAGCAGGGATTCTGCGGCGACAGCACCTCACAGAGCGAACACTTTGGAGGAAAGATGGCGCCGAGAATCGGATTACAGAAGCTGGTCCAAGAGTTTCTGGCTGCCATTGTCGAGTGTTTCCAGGTTGGCGATTTCGTACCGGGCGCCGTCAACACTATAGATCACCCACCGATTCGGTGAGATTTCGATTGCGCTCTCTCGCCAGTTACGGACAAAGAACTCGAAATTCCCGCGTTGGGTTGTGACCGAGAACTTCCACATTCCAGCCTCTTGGTTCAATGTCAGGATTCGGTCGATCAGCGGCGTAAAGTATCGCCGGTCGAGTTCGTGTCGCAAGACCTCAAGGCTTTCTCCATCAAGCGGTTGGGCATCGACCAATATGGCGACTTCCTTGTTTGCGCCATCACGAATGCTGATGTACTTCTCAGCGTGCCGTTGGGGAAAGGCCCTACGGAACGTTGCTTCTAGCACAACCTGTTCATCCAGGATTTCCACCCTTGGATAAAGCGCATCCTCATCTCGAGTGATTCTCACTTGGTCAGCGTTGAGGTATCGAAGTGGCACAAAGGATTATGGCCACCTTAGAATCTAAACGTCGCGGGCATGAAAAAGGGGCCCGAGTCCTAGTGGACTCGAACCCCAATTTGACGTTGGAAAAGCTAGGCTTCTCCTCTTGCATGTCCAAAATTCGGTTCGAACGGGATCAGACCCAATCGTGTAGCCGCTCTGAACGCTTGCACCCGGTTATTTACCTGGAGTTTATCGTAGATATTCGCCAGGTGGAAATCCACCGTTCGCTTTGATACGAAGAGCACATCAGCAGCTTCCTTACTACTGTGCCCTTGTGCAATGAGACTCAGAACTTCAATTTCACGTTTTGTTAGTCGGATCGCTCGCTTTGCGCTCTCCATCCTGGACGAGCTTGGCATCGGCATTTTTTATCCACCCCTCAAGTTTCTTCTTAACCGCCTACTCTTCTTGTTCCATAGCTACCTGCGTTTTTGAGATGGTCCTCTGCAGATTTTCCAGGCTTCGCGCATATTTGCCAGGTCGACCACCTGACACGCTCTATGTGTTTGGGTTTGAACGTTCTGTTCAGCGATTGTCCGACGGATGGGCGTAAACGCCAAGGGGGCTAGGGCCATTGACCCCAGCCCAGCGGGACTTAGGGCGCAAGAACTCTAGCACCAGCAACAGCTCGGCAGACTAAGGCTTCACCTTCTCTGCTAGTGGCTTCGAGATATCGTTTTAATACTCCCGGAACGAAATTAGGGAGATCGACGATCCGTACGAGGGCCACACAGGCACCACCAAAGCCGGCGCCGGTCATCCGTGCGCCGACGCACCCTACCGACTCCCAGGCCGCAAGAGCCATGGCATCGAGCTCACGGCAACTCACTTCGTAGTCAACTTGCAGGCTCTCGTGGCTTGCTCTCATCAATCGTCCGAGCTCATCGTAGTCACTGGCTTCAAGGGCCACGGCAAACCTCTCGCACCGGTCATTTTCGGTGATGACGTGTTTTGCTCTCCGTGTAGTGACAAGATTTGGGTCAAGCTTGGATAGGTCGCCTACGGCGGCGTCCCGTAGTTCGTGCACACCAAGCGCCTTTGCGGCGAACTCGCATTCTGCGCGACGCTCATTGTATTTGGACCCGTCTAGCTTTCGGGGAGTCTTTGTGTCGAGCAACACGATCGCGAGGTCATCTGGCACTGGCGCAAAAGAGATTGAAAGTGATCGGGTGTCGATGAACATCGCCTGCCCTTCTCTACCACAGGCGCTCGCAAGCTGATCCATGATGCCGCTTTGCACGCCGACAAACTTGTTTTCGCAAACCTTTCCCAGCTTTGCTCGCTCAGAGCATG
>JBBRHU010000147.1:0-7804 GCA_038222255.1 Fimbriimonadales bacterium
CTCACTTTGCAATCTCCGTGACTCGCACTTCTCGGATAACGGTGACTCTTACTTGACCAGGAATCTCCATTTCTTGTTCAATTCTCTTTGCGACTTCCCGAGCGAGGGTTGCTGCACCCAGATCATCAACTTCTTGGGGTCGAACAATGAGCCGAATCTCTCGACCCGCCTGAACAGCGTACGATTTCTCGACGCCATTGAATGAATTCGCGAGGGCTTCCAGGCTGGTCATCCTCTTCAGGTAGTTCTCCAGCGATTCTCGGCGAGCACCTGGACGAGTGGCGGAAAGCGTATCGGCAAGAATCACGATCTGCGCTTCCGGCGTCAAGGGTTCGATCTCGCGGTGATGGGCTCCAACTGCGTGAGTGATCGCTGGCTTCTCGCCCAGCGACTTCAAGAATTCCATGCCCGTGATCGCGTGTGGCCCTTCCCATTCGGGGCCGAGAGCTTTTCCGATGTCGTGGAGCAGCGCCGCGCGCTTCGTCGTTTCGGCGGGGAAGCCAAGTTCGTGGGCGATGATCTCGGCCATCCTTGCGACCTCCACCGAGTGATCGAGAACGTTTTGGGCGTAGCTCGCACGAAACCTTAGCTTGCCAAGAACCTCAACGATTTCCCGTCGCAGCCCAGAAACGTTCGCCTTTTCAGCCGCTCGTTCACCCGCCTCCCGAATGGTACGTTCGACTTCTAGCTTTGACTTCTCATGAAGTTCCTCAATTCGGCCTGGATGGATTCGGCCGTCGAGCATAAGGTTTATAAGCGTAAGTCGCGCCGCCTCACGTCGAATCGGGTCGAAGCTAGAGATCATCACCACTTCGGGTGTCTCATCGATCAACAAATCGGTACCAGTCACTTGCTCAAACGCCCGAATATTACGCCCTTCGCGACCAATGAGGCGACCCTTCAAGTCCTCGCTTGGAAGTTCTACAACAGCGGTTGTCGCCTCACTGATCGTATCCACCAGACCGCGCTGCATGACATCCAGAAGGAGCTTCTTGGCGTTACGCTCAGCTTGGTCGCGTGCGTCCTCCTCTATTTGCTTCATGAGCTTTGCGGCTTCGCTTCTGGACTCAGCCTCAACCTGCTGGAGTAGCTGTGCTTTTGCTTCGGAGGGGGACATTCCGGCAACGCGAAGAAACTCCTGCTCGATCTGTTCTAGGCGTTGCACTGCCTCTGCCTGCCTTTGTTCGACCGTTTCGACCTGGGCTAGCACTGCAATCTCCTTCGACTCTAAGGCGCGAAATCGCTGGTCGAGCTGGTCCTCTCGTCCGTGAAGCCGAGCTTCGGCTTTCTCGCCAATGGAACGCAGAGCGAGCAATTCGCCCTCGAACTTGACCCTTTGCTCTTCTTTAGCGGCAAGCACGTGAGTTTGCGACTCCGCCTGCGCGCGTAGGCGTTCTTTCTGGAGCATCCAATATGCACCAGCTCCAACAATTGCAGCACCCGCCAAACCAGAGAGAAGACCTTCGACCACGACCGAACCTATTGTGAACGGAACTCCTCATCAAAGAAGGCCTCTAGGACGGATTCGATGGTTTCAGGTTCAAATCCTTTGCTCGCGAGGTGTCGCGCTGCTTGCCCAACGTTTTTCCACTTTCCGTGGCGTGCCTCCAAAAGCTGAATTGCAAGCTCGTCGTCTGGGGGGAGTTGCTCAAGCGCGTCAAGAAGGAGACCCTCGCCGGCCCCTCGCCGTCGGAGTTGCTCAATCCATGCTTCACGAGCTACCGCCTTCCGGCCCTGATTGGTCTCTAGGGCACGTTCAACTGCCTTTTGATCGTTAAGTACGCGATGAGAATCGAGCCAGACAAGCGCGGATTGGATGTCATCCTCGGGATAGCCACGTTGCTTCAACCGCGCCGCAAGTTCTACCTGGAGCCAATCTCGTCGGGCGAGGAGATCTAGTGCTACGGCAAGGCAAGGCTTTCGAGCCATATCAGCTACACCGTGGCTTCTTTGGGTTCCGGGGTTTCGAGAACTTCAACCTTATCGTGTCTCAGCCCTTCAAAAATCCAAATTCCGATGAGTAGGATAGTGGCGATCGTGATGCAACTGTCCGCAACGTTAAAGACCGGGAAGTTGATCAGTCGGAAATAAAACATGTCCGTCACCTTGCCAAGCCAGACTCGGTCGATCAGGTTCCCGGTTGCTCCTGATGCGAGCAAGGACATGGCGAGATGGGAGGTCCATCCTTCTTCTTTATGCTTGAGGCTGTACCACGTTGCTCCCCCCGCAATGATGATTGCGATGGGCGCAAGGTACGTACCTTTTCCATTCAGAAAACCAAACGCAACACCCTTGTTGTAGGTGAGGGTGAGTTCGAAGACACCCGGAAAGGGCTTGCCCTGGAGCGTGCCGTACTCCGGCACCGCTCCGCGAACCCACGCCTTGACCGCTTGGTCCACGATGACCATCAAGATCGCCGTGATAAAGAAGAATGATGAAGCTCGCTTCATACCCCAATGACCGCCCGATCACGCTTTGAAAGAGGAATCATGGCACCGTCCACTTCGACCTCTTCTACGTCCGGGCGCCTTAGTCGGCTGCGCTCACATTTCAGATAGGTACTCACGGCAAACTCAGCATTGAAATTGCCAAGGTGGAGCTCAACCCAACTCATCTTGAAAAGGTTGGCAAGATCGTACGCTTCGATTTGACTTAGCCAACGATGCACGTCAACGTCCACTGTCAGTTTGACAGTCGCATCCTGACTATCTTTGACATGACCTTCTGACTTCCAGGCTTCAAATCGAATGAAGACCTCATCTCGGACGCCCTTCAGCGTCGCGAAGAGCACTTGCAAGTCACTCGCTTCGATCTCGGCTAGCCGAGCTTCACTTGGCACTCCGAAAACCTGAGCGTGAATTGTTTCACGTGAAACACCAGGAACTCGCTTCCATGTCTCTTCGGCAGTGTGGACAAGAATCGGGGCAAGCAGTTTGATCAGCGAAACGAGGACGTAATGGCAAGCCACCTGGCCAGAACGCCGCTCATCCGAATCATCGGCCGCACAATACATTCGATCCTTGATCGCGTCGAGATAGAACTTCGAAAGTTCTTTAGCGCAGAAATTATGGATCGCTCCGATGACTCCGCCGAAGTTGTACGCCTGATAGTTCTGCACGGCCTCTGAAACGAGCAGGTCAACTTGTTCGCAAACCCATTCGTCAAGCGGCATCACATTGCGAGCGGCATGCAGGGCAGGATCAAACCCGCCGAGGTTGCCTAGCAAGAATCGAAGTGTGTTGCGAACGGTTCGATAGCCTTCTCCAAGCTGCTTCAACAGCGCGTCACTACAGGGCATATCGGTTGTGTAGTCAACACTCGCAACCCAGTAGCGAAGGATGTCAGCACCGTACTGTGCTGACGCCGCAACAGGGTCAACCACATTTCCGAGCCGCTTGGACATCTTGCGACCCTCGCTATCGGTGACAAAGCCGTGAGTGAGGACCTGCTTGTACGGCGCCCCGCCTTTTAGAGCCGTGCCTAGGATGAGGGAGGTATTGAACCAACCTCGGTGTTGGTCGGAGCCCTCAAGATAAAGGTCAGCCGGCCAGACTAAACCCTCCTCGACCCACTCTTGATGCACTTTTTCGTCGAGAACGATGAGCGAAGTTGATCCTGAGTCGAACCACACATCAAGCGTGTCGGTCTCCTTTCTAAACTCAGTCTCCCCGGTCACTGGGTGCGTGTAGCCGAGCGGCAAGATTTCTTCGGGTGTGCGTTCAAACCACACGTCAGAACCGAACACTTCGACAAGATCTGCAACGGCGTTGATCGCAACCGGATCGAGGACGGGTTCATTGGACTCCTTGCCATAGAACACCGGGATTCCAACTCCCCACGCTCGCTGTCGTGAAACACACCAGTCTGGGCGGTATCGAACCATCGCTTCGATTCGCGATTGGCCGGCTTTCGGGATCCAGTCGACCTTCGTGATTTCATCAAGCATTCTCGTCCGGAGGAAATCGTGGTCGATGCTAACAAACCACTGCTCTGTAGCACGGAAGATCACCGGATTACCATCTCGCTCAGCGTGGGGATAACTGTGTGAGTAGTCCGCAACACTAAGAAGCATTCCCAGTTCTCGCAATCGATCTACGACGACCGTGTCGCACTGCTTGTAGTACAAGCCAGCAAACTCGCCAGCCTCTTCGGTGAGCACGCCACCTTCGTTTACGGTGTTCGGAACTGGCAGTCCATACTTCTGCCCAGTGAAGAAGTCGTCACGACCATGAGACGGCGCAGTGTGAACCACGCCTGTACCGTCTTCGATCGTCACATATTCAGCGTGAACCGCGATTGACGGCCGATCAAAGATCGGGTGCCGGAACTTCATTCCTTCGAAATTTATTCCGAGGAACGTCTCCTTGACTTCATAGTGCTCCCATCCAAGTGCGTTCGCGACCTTCTCAAGCAAACCAAGCGCCACGATGTAGTGGTCTAGTCCGACACCCACAACCGCGTAGTCAAAGTCGGGGTGAAACGCTACCGCAAGGTTCGACGGGATCGTCCATGGAGTCGTCGTCCAGATGATCGTGAACACGCTGTCGTACTTGTCCAAGATCCTGTTGGGATCTTCAAGAAGCGGAAAGCGAACATAGATCGCCTTGCTAACGTGGTCTTGATAAACGATCTCGGTGTCGGCAAGAGCGGTCTTAAGAGTCGGACTCCAAAGCGTTGGCCTGAGCCCACGATAGACAAAGCCCTGCTCGACTAGCTTTCGAAAAACGCGAACAATCTCCGCCTCAAACTTGAAGTCGAGCGTTTCATAAGGTCGTTCCCAGAGCCCAAAGACGCCAAGCCGCTTAAACTGCGCGGTTTGAACACCAATAAACTCGGCAACGTGGTCTCGGCACGCCTTCCGAAGCTCCGTTCCAGTCGGAGTGATCTTCTTCTCCTGGAACTTTTTTGTCACCGCCTGCTCAATTGGCAAGCCGTGCGTGTCAAATCCAGGAACATAGGGCACTCGGAAGCCCATCATCGTCCGCGACTTTAAGACAAAGTCTTTGAGGATTTTGTTCAGCGCGGTTCCGATGTGGATCGGAGAGTTTGTATAGGGCGGGCCATCGTGCAACACGAAGGTCGGCGCGTTCGCTCGAGACTTCTGAATCACATGATAAATGCCCGCAGCTTCCCACTCCGCCTGAATGATTGGCTCGAGATGGGGCAGGTCCGCCTTCATCGGGATCGTGAAGTTCGGATCAGGCAGATTCAATGTGCTGCGTAGGTCCATGAGGAACTCATTAGTCTACCTTTTAGGCCCAAGCCCCTCGGGAACCGGCGTGATGTGCTAGGGGATGGTTCCTTGCTAACGCGACTCGGGGATGGCTGAACCAGCGCGCTCTGGCGCAGAGCTCCCTCGGCCAAAGAAGGTCCAAAAGGCACCCCACGCGACGATTTCGACGGCGACAAACGCAAGCTTCACTGCAGTGGGCACGTTCGGATTGAAACTGAAGAAGCCCTCGATTGGAGCTGCAATGAACATCAGCACGATCGAGGTCGCGACAAGCGTTATCATGTCCTTGCCGACCGCCTTGAGAGATTCGCTGCGCTTCCGTCGACCAGGGTTGATGAGCGCATAACCCGCAAGTAGCCCCGCAGATCCAGACACAAAGAGGCCAGATAGTTCTGGGACGCCGTGGGGAAGGAGGGAAGTGAAAAGGAACCCGAGGTGACCGACGGAGGCCATCTCACTCGCAAGGGTGCCGATCAGGACGCCATTCGTGAAGAGCAGGTAGACGGTAAATGTTCCCATCGTTGCCGCGCCCACCGAACCGGTTAAGATCGCGGCGCTAGGGTTGTTCGAGGCGTAGAATCCCGTCATCGTTGCAGAGGTCGTCGCGTCGCGGGCTGGGTGAGTGCCAGTCTTCCACTGGTCAAAATTAGCGTTTGAGCCGCCGGGAAGGAAGAACTCCTTGGTCTCCGGCTTTGTCTGCAACAGACCGGCCGCCAAGACTCCGGAACACAAAAAGATCGACATGCTCACCACCACAAACCAGATTCGGCGACGAAAAGTCTGGGCTGCGGTCTCTGCTGCAGAGTAGAGCGCATGGAAAAAAGGCTTCTGTGGCTGTCGATAGAGCGAACCATATGCTCTCGTCGCAAGCTCGTTTAGGTAGTACGTAAGCGGCAGGTTAGAGGAGCGCGTTCGGACAATTGCAAGATCAGTGGAGAGAATTCGGTACAGTTTAAGAAACTCGCGAAATTCTTCCGCGGAGAGTTTTGACGGATTTGCCTCAGCGCGATCACACAATAGGGCAAGCCTGCGCCACGAGTCTTCATGCTGTTTAACGAATGCCTGCTCGTTCATAGACGTGATTTGATTATAGGCCGTAAGAACTGTCGGGAGAATATATCGAAGAATCTGGAATCACAGATGAAGCAAATCCGCAATTTGCATCGTCAAACCGACTGCAGCCTGACAGCATAACGAATGAGCACGCAACCGCCAGAAAGGGATTCAGAAGGTGGCATTCCTAGTTACCTGAGCCGACTGACTCAGGCACCATTGCTAACGCCCGAAGAAGAGAACGAGCTCACGAGGCTTGTTCAAAAGGGTGATCTCGCGGCTCGACAACGACTCATCGAATCAAATATGCGCTTGGTAATCAATCATGCCAAGACCTATCGCAATCGGGCTGTCCCGCTCGAAGATCTCATCCAAGAAGGAGCCATCGGGCTCATGCAAGCCGCCGAACGATACGACCCATCAAAAGGGTTTCGATTCTCCACCTACGCAACGCACTGGATTCGCCAAGCCATCGGTCGCGCTCTCGATAACAAGGCAAAGGCGATTCGACTTCCTGCACACGTCAGCCAAACGCTGCGAAAGATCGAACGCGAAAAGACTCGGTTGATGGGGGAATTGGGGGTGGAGCCGACGATGGACCAAATCGCCGAGGCGATCGGGATTCATCCAAAGAAGCTTGCCTCCCTCATGCAATCGTCGCTTGAGATGGTGTCGCTAGACATGACAGTCGGTGACGGCCAGGGAGCGACTCTTGGCGGAATGCTCCAAGATTCGAGCCTTCAAGATCCCGAAAAGATTGCGCTGAGCCATGCCGCAACTGACGAGTTGGAAGAGATCTTGCGTGGGCTAAATGAGCGCGAACAACGGGTCATCCGGATGCGGCTCAGGATGGATGGCGATGATGCCTTAGGACCACTTGAAGTGGCGAGCGAACTCAGAGTTTCGCGAGAGCGCATGCGCCAGATCGAAGCGCAAGCAATAAAGAAGTTGAGGATCATCGCGCAGCAACGACGGGCGAGAGACCTATTCTAAAACGACAAATTTGAAAACACCGCCGACGTTACCGTCGGCGGCTCGGAGGTTTTCTTGTCGTTAGTCTTAGCCCTTGAGGAGGTTAAGAACGCCTTGCTGAGACTGGTTCGCCTGGGCGAGAACCGAGAGTCCTGCTTGCGAAAGCATCTGCAGCTTGGTGTAGTTCGTCATTTCGGCAGCAACGTCGGTGTCTCGGATTGCGGACTCACTGGAGGTGAGGTTTTCCTTCGCAATTCCCAAGCTCCGCATGTTCGATTCCAGAATGTTGCGCTGGAAGTTTCCGATCATTCCTCGTGCACGGCTCACGTCGTCCACGGCCTTGTCGATAACCGCTAGGGCTTGTGTTGCACCTGCCGAGCTCGTAAGGTCGAGGTTGGCAAGGCTAAGTCCAGTGATCGCTCCCGTTCCGAGCTGTGACGAGGCGTAGTTACCCAGCGATAGCTGGATCGTTTGCCCTGCGTTTGCACCGATTTGGAACGTTGAACCGCTTGCAACCACCTGGCCCACTACAGCTGCGGTTGCAGT
>JBBRHU010000148.1:0-7758 GCA_038222255.1 Fimbriimonadales bacterium
GGCGTGCGAGATCAGCTCCACCTTTTGGGCCAGCTCTCGCTCGAGCTGTTCAACGCGCTTCCGGTAGACGTCGTTGTCACCCGTGAGGGCATGTATTGATTCCTGGACATCCACCGAAACCTCCGACTGAGAAGTAAGCCGTTCCAGAATCACCACATTTGTTTCAATGAGCAGCTCCTCGTAACCCTCGCTCAGGACTTCGGCGCACCTCACGCTCTCCCGGCCGCTCACAAGCAGTGAAAGCGTAGAGCGCTGGAAGATGTTCGGGAACTCGTGCCCAAAGATCGGATCTCGCTGGATTCCCGTAACCAAGAGCTCAATTTTCCCGCCCTCTTCGTCCACATGGAGCCAGGTCGCAAGCCTCCCTGACTGTCGAATCACCTGTGCCGTCACGCCGCTTCTTCCTCACTCTTCGATGGAGATTCCTCGAGTCCTTCGAGCTCGATCCCTTCCGGGTCAAGGTGGATCTGCCAATTGCGTTCGGCAGCCTCGAAGTACCCGTCCGCGATCGCGAAGTCCGGCGCGTCGAGCGCCTCTCCCAATGCTCGGAAGGATTTAGGAGCAAGCCGAACTGTGATGATCCCGCCACCATCAGGCTTCACGTGGCCATTGCGGATCAGGTCCTCCACCTGAGAGATTGGGCTAGTGGTGGGTGCTTGTTCAAGGTCGTCAGCCGCATTCTCGATCTGGTAGGCGTCCGCCCACTCATCCCAGAAAGCAAAGGCTTCATCGACAGTTCCGTAAGGCCCAGCGTCCTCAATGCGCCTGATCTCATCTTCGATCCTGGAGCCAACATCGCGAACTGAGATCGTCAACCGATAGCGGCAGATTCCGTCACCGCCACCCGCCTCGTGAATCTCTGAGAGCTGGCACCGAGCTATGATTTTCCGGCCGTAGGTGCGCTGGTCCCACAACCTTTCATTGCGGTTAACGCTCGCCTTGCCATCGCCGGCGTCGCCGAACTCACCTTCTTCGTCAAGCTCAAGTTCAGCCTGAACTGCCGAGCAATCAATTTCGAAGCGAACATTCCGAAGCCTCAAGACATTGATCTGGGCACCAGGGATGAAGTTCTCGAACGAAACGAGTCCCTTCGAGTACAGCTCACGAAGTGCCATGCGCACCTTGGGATCGCTTTCTCCCGTCGCGTCGCCGATCTCAGAAACCGTGATCGTGGAAGACTCACCCTTGCGAAAGGCATCGAGGAGCATTGCGAGAATCGTTGCCTCGAGGAGGCCGCCAGCGAGTTTGGGAAATGATTTTGGAATAGTGAGGTTTGCCATTTTAGTTAGCCCCCTGGGGCTGGGTGAGAGAGCGTTCCGCAGCGACATAAACCGGCTTGCCTGTGGCCCTCTGGACTAGGCTTTTGAACCCCTCTGCATCGGAGTTCTGAGCTGAGAGGTGAAGCAGATGGATCTCAACGACCTTGCTAAGATCGTTCGCCTTCAGCATCTCGATCAGGCGCTCGATGGACATGTGAGTTTTGTAGGTCCGCCGCATCCGATCCCGGTGGATCGAGCCCACGGTTGCGTTGTCTCTTATGAGCTCGGTCGAAAAATTCGCCTCGATGCAGATGTGAGTGAGGCCCTCAAATTTGAACGGGGTGTAGGCAGAATCAGTGAGATATAGCAGCCTCTCTCCGCTAGGTGCATCGATCTGGAACCCAAGTGATCCGGGAACATCGTGGATCGCTTCGAACGGGAGAATGGTCCAATCGGCAACCGAAAATGGCACTCGAGCTGTGACCACCTTCGCTCGGTGATGACCCGGAACAACTTTCGGTGCTTGCCGCCAAGTCTCGGCCGAAGCGTAGCAGTCAATTCCGAGTGACATTAGATTCGGAGCGGCCCTGATGTGATCGCCGTGAGAATGCGTCACCACGCACCCGGCGAGCTCGGAAATCTTGAACTTGATCGCCTTTTGAATTTCCGCAAACCGCAAACCACAGTCGAGCAACAGAGGCCGTGCCGATCCACCTCCGGAGAGGTGGTAGGCACATCCTGCCGATGATGAGGCGAGAGATAAGAAAGTCAAGCTCATATCAGAACGGCTCCTTAGCGGTTGCCGGCACCTCTTCGGCCAGGAGCGTCTGGACAGGTGACAAGTTCGCGCTAGGTGCAGGCATAGTCGTATCTGCCTGAGCGGTCAGCACACCTTGGTTGGCCTGGACCGCAACCACCTCATCAAACTCGGCGATGGCTGCGTCCGAAGAAGCACTCTCAAGAGCGCTCAGGCTTGCCGGATTGACCTTCGCTGGGTCGAGAGGAATCTTCGCACCGACTCGGTGGACGATGGTTTTGAACCGCATCTCGTTTGGATTCTTGTTCCAGAAATCCTTGCTCTGAGCCGCATCCATCGCCCGCTGAAAGTCACGGTCGGTGATGATGTATAGCCGGTTCTTTCGAGGGTCGGAGTATTTGATGTAACCAAACCCTCCAACAATCTCACCGCGGTCAAATGGACTCGTGATCTCGAAGATGTAATCTTCCGAGTCGCGCCGACTATCTCGTTTTAGCGGCACGAACTTGTCGCTCGCATGTACGAGCTCGTAAATAATGTCCTCGGGCGGATCGAGCGCCAGTCCTCGACGCGAATGATCAACCCCCATAAAGCCGATCCGCAGGTCGATGTCGAATAGCCCAGCCTTTGAGTTCCAATACGGCACCACTGAGATGTGGTTAGGGATGAGCGCATCGAGACCTAGTGCAACACGGTGAACACTGTCGATGGCCAACTTGGGCATATTGACCAGTGGCCAAGTGATCTGATTCTCCGGGGTTCTCTTTACATTGAGCGCATCGATCGATTGCTGGATCTTGATGAAGAGATGTTGGGCAAGAGCCCGTTGGAGGTCCGTCCACTGAATCCCCGATCCCAACTCCGCAGCAAATTGTCGCTCGACCTTCTTGGTGAAATTCAGACTCGCTGTAGCCTTGTCCACCCCCAGCACGGGGGTGGATCCATTTTGAATTGCAGTAGACATTTAGTTCAGAACTCCTTGGTGCTCAGGGATGTCGGCCACGGCCGCATCAAACTCGTATCGAAGGGTCTTGTCCTTTTCGGAGACAACCAGCTTGATGACCTGGCATGGCATGTCGAGATACCGAGTAACCGATTCCGCCGAGTCAATCCAAACAGGGGGATAGAACTCGTGGAACTGTTGGAGAGTTCGGATCACATCGAGCCCGACGTTCACTCTCAGTCCGTGATTGAGCGAATCGTAGGGAACCCCATCAACCGTCGCAATGCAGGTTTCTAAAACACCCTCATTGATCTGCTCTTCGAAGAGCCGCCAGCGAACGATCTGAAACCGAGAATTGATCTTCTCAGTCAGGAGCGAGACCTTTCGACGGATGAAGAGATCCACAAGGTATTCCTCGTGAGCGCACTTCTCAATCGTCTGCGCGAGCTCTCCTTGCCGCTTCTCCAGTTCAGCGATTCTCGACTCGGCCGCTTTCAGATTGTTGATCGCGGACTGTCTGGCAAGGTGGGCATCTATCTTCCCTTGAACAGCCTGGATCTTTGAATCCAGTTCGCCAAGGGCTTCCGAATCATCGGCCCTAAGTCGCTGGATTTCAGCCTCGAGGGCTGCCTTTCGTGTCTCTACTTCCTTGTAGTGTGCAGTCGGAGTCCAACCCTTAACTTCTGTTGAATCATAGTCGGCCTGAAGCGAAGCGACTGCGCTTTCCAGGGCAGGGAGCTGAGCTTTGAGGGAATCGAGATCCGTGCGATGGAGCTCCAGCTGAGTCGCTGCTGCGTCCACATCCTTGCGTTTTGCCTTGCCGTTCTCGAGCAACTTCTCAATGCGTTCGGATCTCGACTTGTTGAATTGTTCTTCGGCACGCTGTCGAACCTCAGCAACTCTCTCAGAAGGAATGGCCTGTCCGCAAGCTGCACAGGCGGTCAGATCCGTGAAGTCGAACACCTTCGAGTTCTCTCTGTTGTAGTCAGAGAGAATTGCGGTGCGCTCCCCTTCCAGTTGTCTATGCCTCGCTTCGGCATCTGCCACTTGGTGCGACTTGCTTCCGATCTTGCGCCGCAGCTCATCAACTTCGCTTCGCTTTGATCGAAGCGAGGCACTAATCGTGTCTCTGCCTGAATTCGCGTCCGTCTTGAGTCGGTTCGTAATCTCGATGAGCTCGGACTCGATCTTGCGAATCTCGACCTGCTTCTCCGCGATCAACCCGCCGTGATTGGCCTGCGCCTTTAGCTCGCGCAGCTGCTCTTGCTCTGCTCGGAGTTCATCGATGTTAGTCGCTGGGGCATCGAGTGGTTCACCAATCTCTCTTCGGCGTTCGTCGATGCGGTTCGGGATCTCCTCGAGTTCCTTGTTTGCCTCACGACGTCGCTGGCCAGCGAGCTTGCGATAGTCATCAATCGAGTAGGCGCCGACGATGTCAGGCAGTTCGGCAAGGTCGGGCTCAGATGCAATGACATCCTGGTCCGTCACGTCACCGCACATCTCGATCAATCGTTTCCTGCGATCCTGCCAAGAAACCTTTGTATTGAAGTGCAGGGCGTCGGTGAGTTCCCGAAAGAGCCTTTCTGGGCATATCTGATCGACTTGATGCTTGTACTCGCCGGCCGCCACCCCGATGCCGTTGACCTTGAAGTTCGTCGTGTGTCCGCTGAACTTGCTGGTCGCCTGGCCACGAGTTTTTGTGTGGACCTCTTTGTACTCACGGGTGAGCCGAAGCAGTTTGCCATCGGTGAGCAAGAACTCACCTTCAACTCGGTGATCCACAGACGAAATCGGGATTCCGTTTCGCCTGGTCTTGATGTCGAAGTCGACTTGGTTCAGCGAGTCTTTGCCGAATAGGAGCCAGTAGAAGGCATCCATTTTCGTCGTCTTCCCGGTCTCATTGTCGCCATAGATCCGAGCATTCGCTCCTTTAGGCTCGAACGAATCCTCTACAACTTTCTTGAAGTGGTTTTGGGAAAGAGACAGCAGCTTCATGCCGGCTCCTTCGCGAATTCCATCTTCGTGCACTTAAAGGCGTCCCGAATTCCCTTGCCGTAGTAGATGCCGGGTGAAGGTGCCTTGGAGAGCGCCTCGTGGACATTCGCCGGCACCGCCTCATATCGGTAGAAGTGGGTCGGGTTTCCCTTAAAGCTGATGTCCAGCTTCTGGGTCTCTGTCCAGTACCGGATCTTGTGGAGAGTCGAGCTAGGGTGCTCAGGAGCAAACCACTTGGGTCGCTCGGGGTTAGTTAGTGTTGGCATTCAATGCCTCCTTCTGGGGCGCCGATACGCTCGGCATCACGGAGGCTGTGCTATCATCAAATTGTTGATTGACGTCAGCCACATGTGGGTGGGCGTTAGGGCTCAGGTAGCGGTCAGGCTCCTGAGCCCGTTCTTTTGTCTCATCCTTCAGCCAGCGGTAGAGAGTCACTCGCTTGATTCCGAGCTCCTCGCAAATTGCGACCGTCGGTATGCGCTTCTCGCGCAGCTGCTTGTATCTGTCGAGCGTGGCGACCCTAGTAGAATCACCAGCTTTCGAGTGGGGGGTACGTTGCGCCACGAGAGAATAATACATCATAGTGATACAGAAATGTATCGCAACGAAAGCAGAAAAAGATAAATGATTCCTTGCATGGCTGACCGGCTGACCACGGACGAGCTCAAAGGAATGAGAAATGACCTGCGCCTTACTCAAAAAGAGATGGCGGAGCTTCTTGGCGTTGACCGAGGGCTGTACAACAACTTCGAGGCACGAGCGGTCCCGCTCAAGTACGTGGACCAGGTTCGCGAAACCTTCCACCGAGAGTTGGAGCGCCGAAAAGCGGATCTCCAAAAAAGAACATCAGAAACTAGTGGACAAAAGCAGACACATGTCTACTATAATGAAAGCCAAACTAACGAGGACAGCGCACGCGCCCGGCGTCTGGATCTCGGAAGGGCAATCCTCCAGCGGGAAACCGTCAGGGTGGATGCCCTCCGTGTTTCTCCGTCGAGCGCGTGGTCAGCAAAGAGAATAGAACACGTGAGCCGTACAATTAGCGCGTTGCTGGGCGTCGCCAGTGATTACATCGTCGTTGACGACGACAATTTGACCAACCTGAGACCAGGCACCATGCTTGTCTTTCAGCCCACCGAGTATCCCCTCGAGGATGTCTACTTGCTCTTCAGGAGCAAGAAAGAGCCAGATCTCTTTGCGATCGGAGACATCGACGCGAACGAACCCACAACGGTTCAGATCGGCAAGACGAAGGAGAGCCTCTCAGACTGGACAGTCGTCGGCTGGGCCTTTGCGGCAGCATGGGGTCTCGGCGAGAACTTGGAAGACTATCGAGTTGCGTCGAAGGGCATCGGTAGAAGAACGCGGGTTCATTGAGTCGGGCCTCAAGCTGGAGTGACTGAACAAACACCCCGCTGTCCCCGAATCGAGGCTGCTCCCAACAAAAAACACCATAAAAACGTCAGAGAGGAAGGCTTCGCTCTTTTGATGCGATTGAAGCCGAACGGTCACAACACGAGCAGTAGATTGTCTGAGGGTGGACAACTGAGGCCGAGGTGGCCAGACGCGCCAATTTAACTAATCGAAAAAAAATGCTGAAACGTTATAGGTATTTCGAGTCGCGTTTTTGAAACAGTTTCGAACTGTGTAGCCTCAAAGAATAATCAACGGCAATTTTATAGAAGAAATCATAAGGATTGCTTCAATCGTTACGTATAATAAATGTGAGGCGAATGGTCCAGTCGGACGGGGCGGATCAGGCTAGTACTGAGGCCGACCTTCTCAAGCCTCCCTTCGCTTTTCTCCGATCTGAGCCTTCAGGTCGCGAATTGAATCCCGTATATCGGAGTCTGGGAACACTTTTAGGCCGAATTTGCCTTTGTTTCCATCTTCTCTGATAGGGATCCTGGGACCGTATTCAGCTACAAAGCGATGCTTGATGTTGAACTCTGCCCTGGCCCAGTTCATCAGTGCCCTCGCTGCTAGATCAGAGAGTTCCAACGGGTGCGAGCCGCCTTTTGATCGAAATTCACATCCTGGTCTGAGAAAGCCGCGGAAGCAACCATCACTTACGAATTCACTCCCATGTATCAGTAAATTCGCGAACGCTCGCTGGTGAAGGGCGTCTTCCAGGCCCCCAATACTTTCGAATGTGAGCTTCCCGCAAACTTTGTGCGGGCTCATCGAGAATAGAGCATCCACGAATCGCTCAGCTATGAAAGTCAGGGCCATTTCATATAGCCCCGGCGGCAAATTCAGGAACCCCCCATCTGAAACAATCTGCTGCGAGAGAACATCCTTTCTGATGACTGCTGCAATCAGAGCAAAATCACTCTCGGCTACAAGAGTAGCAACGCTCGACTGAAAAGCCAACAATCGGGTTGCGTCCTTGCCAAATTCAAAAGCGTCCACGCCTTTTTCAATTTGAGACGCATGAAGTGAAACACCAGCATCTAACCCGTATTCCAGTTTGAGCGCATCCGCTCTTCGAATGAAATCCATCTCGGCCGGGTGTGTCATAGAGATTCCAGCCAGAATAAATAGCGGTTGCTCGAGGGTGGGTGTGTCTTTGCCGCTTTCATCCAAGAAAAGTGTTCGGATCTCTCGGTCTGCTTCTAGCGCCAGGTGCTGAGACCTCCCCTTATACTTTTTACGAGCCTCTAAGTGTCCACCCGATCTCCCCACTTCCGCTGAATGGCGTCGTCTCAAGTCTAGCTGTAATGCATTCAGCTGCGAATAAATTTCAGGGTCCGCGGATTCAGACACTTTGATTCGGGCCAAGTTCACATAGACAGCAGCGTCTT
>JBBRHU010000149.1:0-7739 GCA_038222255.1 Fimbriimonadales bacterium
CCCGCTGCAAAAGTTGCTCTGCAGAAGGGCAAGCAGCTGATCATGGGTCAGGCGAAAATCCTTCCTGAAGGGAAGTTTTTTGTGACTGACATGTCGTCCGGAAATTTCACCCACGTCTACTATCAAGAGTTCGCCCTCGGATATGAATACCTTGACAACCAAAATGTGTTCGTGGAACTGAACAAGGACCTAAAAGTGGCCTACTACTCAGTTTCTCCAGCGATGCCACGCCCCTCCAGTTTGCCCACAAATATTGCCACTCGTTCAAAGATCGAGCAAATGTGGATCAACCGGCAGAGACCTGGGCTTCCGAAGGACACCGCGTCGTCGCACTTCGAATTAAAAGTGTCCGCCGGGAAGCTCGGTTGGTGGGTCAGCCCTGACGGTAAGAGAGTGCGGCTTGCCTATACCCTTAGCTCAATGACCTTCACTGACCTGAGGGATCGGGGCCGAAGAGGTGGTGGAACCACTTTTCCTGTCGACGCAGTCACTGGAGAAGCGCTTCGCGAATCTGCCCGTTAGCCAGGCTCACCCCAGGATCTTCTCGATGACGTCCGCAGCTGAGTAGGTGCTCTCACCAGGGTTAAGGAAATTGGCCACATTTGCGACGTCGTCCCCTGCGGTCACGAGCGGATACTCAACCTCCCCTTTATGGATCTGTCCGAGACCGACCGTCGCGAGCAGTCCATTGCACACGCACTTCTTACCTTGTGTGTTTTTGCAGGATCCCCACCTTTTCGGACGTAGTCTGAGAGGGGTTCGCTTGGGCACCTGTAGGCGACGTTGCCCTCCGGGTCTCGATAGACTTCGCGCAAGTAGCCGAGATCACAGACTCGAGTACGAGTTGAATCGACGTTGGGATCGGAGACCGAGCCAGGAATCTGGACGACCTTGAAAGGGAAACCCGTTGGTGAGGCGTTTGGGTCCGTGAAAACGCGGGTCGTTCCTGCTTGCGACATCTTGATCACTTCGGCTTTGATTTCGCTTGTGATGCCAGATTCTTCGCAGAATGCGAACGGAGTTCCGACCTGGATGCCCTCAGCTCCTTCTGAAATGGCCGCTTGCAATTTCTCGTGCGAGCCATAGGAACCGGCGAGCCAGAAGGGAAGCCCGAGCTCTCGAAACTTGGCGTAATCTACCTGATCCCTTTCTCCATAGATCGGCTCGCCTTCCTCGTTGAGTTGAAGGGCTCCACGTGGCGGCGCATTGTGACCGCCTGCGGTCGGGCCTTCGACAATGAATCCGTCGGCGGGCGGGGTGCACTTCTTCGCCAAGACCTGTGCAAGGGAGGCCGAGGCGACAATCCCGTAGAATTTGGGTCTCGTGAGAGTTCGACCACCATAGGGGCTAGGGTCGAAATGGTTGACAGTTCCTTCGCCACCCGTGACTTCAATCTTCAAGTCGCAAGCCTCACCTGCGGCGAGAAGGTCCAGAATAGCGGGGATCGCACGGGGGATTCCTGCACCCATGAGCACGGCATCGACATCCGCAAGCATCGCACCGTAGAGTGTTGGCAGCGTCGGCAATTGAATCTTCTCAAGAAGATTGATGCCCACCATTCCGTCGTGCCCCTGCTTCGCGAGCCAGACTTCAACGAAGCTGGCAACCACCGTGAGTTCGACGAGCGATTGTGAAGGCTCGACAGAAAGAATCGGTTTTGCATTGAATGCGGAATCTGCGGCCTTTCCACCCTCAATAAAATATCGATCCCAAACCCGCCGGGCGATTTTTTTGACCGGAAAATGGTCGAACGCCTTAGCAAGCTGCCCGTCTGGATCTCCGAGTTGGAGTCGCCTCGCTAGAACAACGTCAAGCGCGGTGCCACTCACGACGCCAAGCTGACCACATTTCGCCACCGCTTGTGCAAGTTGCCAGGAGGAAACCGCAACTCCCATTCCGCCCTGGATAATTCTCGGGTGGCTCCGGGGAGAGTTTGGCGTTAATGCGAAGTGCACGGCAGCGTTAGTCATATCTCATTGTGGTGTCTCACTGCCGCTTAACGGTGTCATGACATTCGAGGACACAGAAGCTCGGCGAAGCCTGTTAAAGTAGTGATCGCCGTTAATAGAAAACTGTCACCCACCGAGTTTAGTGAGTTAATAAGATGGATTTAAACTGGCTTACTGCCGCGCAACATCTGAATTAATTACCGCTGCTCGCCTTATGCCTTCTTTTTTAAGAAGGAGAGGACGGCGAGAATGAGGAATACCACGAACAGAATCTGAGCGATACCACTTGCAGCGCCGGCGATGCCGCCGAACCCAAGAACGGCCGCGATAATAGCAATGATGAAGAATACAATAGCGTAATGAAGCATGGGGTACCTGTACTAGTCGTTGTTTGAGATCGACGCTTCTGAGGATGCGCCATTGGGTTGAGTTGACGACTCCTGTCGACTTAGGGACTGTCTGATCTGAAGAACTTCCTCAAACTTGTTCTTCCTTCTAGTGATTTCCATAGGAGCGTTGTTGGCGTCATTCTCGTCACTCTCCTGGGCGAGCTTCTTCGTTTCCACCTGATTTCGCTTGCTCATCGAAGTTCTCCTCCATGTGTGCTATGGGTGAGCTCCTTCATTTTGTCCCAAAAATCATGCTGACCAGGGGCGAAGAGGCGATCGTTTTCGAGCCCGACGCCCCTGCTTCGCTCGTCCCTCGAGCGAAGGAGACCGGTTCTGCCCGGACTTGTCCAGCGGTGGAGATATCCTTCGACATGCTTCGAACATGCTTTGGTTGTGTTCCGAAATCAGAGTTTATGGTCAAACACAGAACTCTCAAAGGAAGGCGATTTTGGGGATCCGGTGGTTGAAACGGCGGGGTCACTGTACCAAACCTAGAGTCCAAGTCGATCGACGGCTTTTTCCCAAACGGAACGTCTTGACTGAACGACAAGATGAAGTCCCATCATCGCGAGCGAAATGGCGACAACGCCAGCACCTATCAGCGCAACAACGTGAAGGTTGTGCTCACGATCAGCGGCGCTCATGTCAGCCAAAGCTGGGCCGTGTCGGGGCTTCGGGGTGACATCGGTTTTGTCCTGGGGGAGTTCTGCTCTCATCTCGACCCCCTGATGTTGCAAGAAATTGTGGTTTGTGTCTGCATGATGGCCTACCTTCAGAATATGATCACTCGAATCTTTGCGACAAGTCTAATTCTCTGTGTCCGTAGTTTCACCGACAGATTCTAGTTGGCCCCAACACTGATCAGCTGGGTAGGTCAGATGCATTCCTTCATGTACTCTTTAATCATTCGGAGGCTCCGGATAGCTGCACACGATCGGTGAGAGACCTTTGCTGCAGGGAACTGGGCCGGACGAGCCGAAGTAGGTTCACTCCCACAAGTGCTTAATGATGTTTGACACCTGCCGCACGGACTTACTTCTTTCGCTCACAGGTATTGATCTTCATCAACCAGTAGAGTGGACAGATTCCGGAAAGGCCGGTGAAAAGCAGGATGGTTCCGATTAAGCCCGCATAGCGAAGAGGGCCTGAAATCACAAAGAAGAATGTGAAAAGCACGACCGCCAACACGAGCCGGATTATTTGGTCGTTTTGACCTACATTTCTCATCATACATCTCGAGAAGGCGAGTTCCATGGAAGTCTTTTTAGCAATAGTCCCGCCAGACACACTCCGGTAACCGCATCGAGGAGGAGCCCGAACATCGGGAGAGCGGCGAGGTAAATCCAATTCGAATCAACGACCTGGTAGAGGTAGAAGCTCATGGCGAGGATGAGCCCCGCTAAGAAGTGAACTTGTCGATCGACTCGACGGGGAGACCTTGGTCGCCTTTCGATCTCGAAACCAGCCTCACGCCAGGCGGCGGTGCCACCTGAAAGATTGTACGTCTGCTCCAGGAATGTAGATACTCTTTGGCAAGCCACTCCCGAACGGCCGCCAGACTGACAAACAAGCACTACGGTCTCGCCCTCAGGGATCGCGCGGATGCTTTTTTTGATTTGGTTCAATGGGTGGTTCAGCGCTCCGGGAATGTGTCCTAGCGCGAACTCGATTGGGGTTCGTACATCAATGATGTGAATCTTCTCCCAGCGGAGAGTCGCCGCCTAAGCTCTTGAGGGTGGAGGTTTTTCGCCATGGTAGCTACTCAGAGTTCAGTGGGCTCACAGAAGATTCGGAAATCTGTCTAGCGCTGAAAAGTTATTTTGACCTAGGCTCGTGCACACAAAAGAATCTCTCCGGCCTTAGGCGGGCTCTGGGTAGAAGAACTTTCAAAATGAGGCAAATGCATTGATTACCAATCGAACCAGGATCCAGTTCTTCAGCCGATCGGGGCTCGTGGCGGCGTTAGCGGCCGTCTTAGTCGGCTGTGGTTCAAAGCAAGAAGCAAAACAGCATTCAACTGAGCCCGTCGTGATACATGTCCAGCTACACACCGTTGCTATCACTTTAAGTCCGGAAGAATTCACCGCAAGCGGCACGGTCAGGGCCGCACTAAACGCAACGTTGTCTTCGAAGGTGATGGGGCGAGTTACATCAGTTTTTGTACACGAAGGAGATTCGATCCATTCAGGACAGCAACTCGTCTCACTCGATGCTCGCGAACTGGAGGCGGCCGTTGCCATCGCGCGCGCCGGTCATCAGTCCACGACCGTTGGCGTAGGCAATGCAAAGACTGTCGCTGAAATGGAATCTGGTACGAGCAATGCCCGAATTGTTCAGGCCGAAGCTCAGGTTGCACAGGCCGAATCCGCACTTGCGATGGCAAGTGCAAAATATGACCTTGCCGTGGCAGGACCGCGAAAGCAGGAAGTGACGCAGAGTCATCTCGCAGTGGTGGAGGCCGAATCAACGCTCAAACTTGCCCTCGTTGAACTCAACCGGATGAAATTTCTTGTCGAAGCGGGAGCAATTGCCCGTCGAGAATTAGATATCGCTCAGAACCGTTACGATGTCGCCAAAGGGCGCAGAGATACCACACTCCAGGGGGAGCAGATCGCTAGAGAAGGCACTCGAACCCAAGACATCAGAGCTTCTGCCGAGGCGGTAGCTCAGGCAAAGAGTGCAATTCAGCAGGCGAAGGCCGGCCTCATCCAGGCAAAGGCGGCGGCGATGCAAACTGCCGTCCGTCGGAAAGAAGTTGAAGTCGCACAGGCGCAAGTGGAACAATCAGCCGCTGCACTCAGGGCCGCTCAAGTCGGGCTTTCCTACGCGAACGTGGTCGCCCCGTTTGACGGCAAAGTCGTTCAAAGGCGTGTCGATCCCGGGTCGATGGCGAGCCCGGGAGTCGCGCTCCTTGACGTCGAAGGTGGCGCCCTGCGCCTGGAGGCCACCGTTCCAGAGGATCTCCTAAAGAAGATCCACATTGGGAGTATTGAGCCGATTACCATCGATGCGCTTGGTGGAGTTTCGTTATCTGGTCGTGTTTCCGAGATCTTGCCTCAAGCGGAAAGAGGAACACACAGCTACCTCGTGAAGTGGCAACTTGCACCAGATCGCAAACTGCGATCTGGAATGTTTGGTCGTGTGAGGATCGAGGTTCGAACGGCAAGGCGAATGATGATTCCTCCTTCTGCCACATGGGAGAGGGACGGTCTTCACTATGTTCATGCGGTCGATTCTGACGGTACCGCACGCTTACGGATCGTCACAGTCGGGCAATCGGATGTTTTGGGAACAGAAGTTTTGTCCGGACTGAATTCAGGCGACAGGATCGCTGTGGGCAAGCAACAAGGCGTTTCGGACGGTACTCGCGTCGAGGCGCGCAAGTCATGAAGATCGGTCTAGCAGGAAAACTCGCTGGCGCCTTCATCAATAGCAAGCTCACTCCGTTGATCATTGTTGCCTCACTCCTGCTCGGTCTGTTCGCAGTGCTCAAGACACCGCGCGAGGAAGAACCACAGATCGTCGTTCCCATGGCGGACGTGATGGTCCGGATGCCTGGCGCTTCGTCGAAAGAGGTGGAGCAGCGGGTAACGAGCCCGATGGAGAAACTAATTTGGGAGGTGCCCGGGGTTGAGTACGTTTATTCCACGAGCAGCCCCGGAGAGTCGATGGTGGTCGTCCGGTTCCTGGTCGGACAAGATCAAGAGAGAGCGTTTGTTCGGTTAAGAGAGAAACTTCAGGGTCACTTCGACATCATTCCGCCAGGAGCATCTCAGCCGATCATTAAGGCAAGATCAATCGACGATGTGCCGGTCCTTGCGCTCACCTTACATAGCGACAAAGTCGACTCGGTCACCCTTCGAGAACTTGCTTCGCGTCTCGATCAGGCGATTAAATCGGTGCCAAACGTGGGCGAGACAAACTTGATCGGTGGCGTGAGGCGTGAGATTCGAATCGGCATCGACAAGGCCAAACTCAGCAGCCTTGGTCTTGGCCTTGACGAGTTGATAAATGCGCTTGCCGCAGGAAATGTTCAGTCTCCCAATGGCAGATTTTCGTTGAAGAACGAGGAGATCGTTGTTAAATCTGGGGATCCTTACCGCGATCGTGCAGCGGTCGCGGCCATCGTTGTTGGTGCTTCAAGTGGCAAACCCATTCGTCTTGATGAGGTCGCAAAGATCACGGATGGAGCGGGAGAGGTTGAGAACTACGTCTTCTACGGCGCCGGCCCGTCGAGCAAAGACGATGCCCGAAAGGTGCTCGAGTCTGCAGTCACAATCAGCGTCGCAAAACGGCAAGGAGTCAATGCGATTGAGGTCGTGAACGGAGTGCTTGCAAAGGTCGAAACGCTAAAGGGCACGCTGATTCCTTCTGATGTGACGATAACAACGACACGAAACTATGGCGAGTCGTCAGCCGAAAAGTCGAATGAACTTCTGTTCCACATGGGAATCGCAGTCATCTCGGTAACCATCCTCATCGCAATCTCGCTCGGCAGAAAGGAGTCGCTTGTTGTTTTGACGGCGATCCCAGTTACACTTGCCCTCACTCTCCTCGTTTTTTACCTGTACGGCTTCACACTCAATCGAATCACGCTATTTGCACTGATCTTCTCAATCGGCATCTTGGTAGACGATGCGATTGTGGTTGTCGAGAACATCGTCCGACACCTCAGGATGCCGGAGGCGAAGGACCAGGGTGTCCTCAAAACGGCAATCGTTGCCGTAGACGAGGTGGGTAATCCGACAATTCTTGCCACTTTTGCCGTAATTGCTGCAATCCTGCCCATGGCTTTCGTGGGAGGTCTAATGGGGCCGTACATGCGACCGATTCCCGTCGGCGCATCTGCGGCGATGATCTTCTCGCTTCTCGTGGCATTCATCGTAACTCCCCGGGGCAGCGATCAGAATCCTCAAGAAGGGAAGTTCGGCGAAGCACGCCCACCGTGAGGACGGCCCAGAAGATTTCCTAACCAGGGTGTATCGCCGCATCATGACCCCGCTCCTCAGATCGTGGAAGGTCAGGACGGTCTTCTTCGCGATCGTCGGGTTAATGCTCCTCGGTGCGGTGGGACTGGTGGCGAACAAGTCGGTGACGGTCAAAATGTTGCCGTTTGATAACAAGAACGAATTCCAAGTGATCGTAGACATGCCGACGGGGACCACTCTGGAGCAGACGGCGGTAGCTGTGAGAGCGCTTGCTGACTACGGGGCTAAGATCCCCGAGGTGACGAATTATCAGACCTATATCGGCACTGCAAGTCCGTTTAACTTCAACGGACTTGTTCGCCACTACTTCATGAGAAGTGCAAGCTATCAGGCTGATATCCAGATAAACCTGACCGAAAAAGGTGAGCGAAAGGCTCAGAGCCACGATATCGTCAAGCGAATCAGGGGTGACT
>JBBRHU010000150.1:0-7736 GCA_038222255.1 Fimbriimonadales bacterium
GAGTCGACGCTTTCACGCCCGCCCTAACGCCCGGCCATTGAAACCCAAAGTTGGGGTGTTTCGAAGTTTTAAAGCTTTCACGCCCGCCCTAACGCCCGGCCATTGAAACAGCCCCTTGCGTAGGTTTCCGCTGCGGCAATCTTTCACGCCCGCCCTAACGCCCGGCCATTGAAACAAGTAGGACTCCTGTCCCGGATCTTTTTGTCCCTTTCGCGCCTGTCCTAACGCCCAAGCGCCCTTGGGTTGTAGTTCGTGGTTTGTGGGATCTGAGCTGAGGGCTCTCACGGCTGGAAGGGCCCAATGATTTCACGGGACTGCCCAAGAGCATGTGCGCCTAGCAGGTCTTGTCGTTCCGTCAGATGAGCCGTGAGCATGCGCCCTCGGGGACCTCCCCACGAACGGTTTTGCCTTAAGACAACGTGTAGAAGTCACGCTTTCACGGGTGAATATGCCCTTAATGTGATGGCATGGGTGATTGCGACTGAACCAGGAACTCGGATCAGCTGTCGGGATGGACGGCTGGTGGCGACACTTCGCGGAGAGCCTCGCGGCTCGGTGCCTATCGTGGACATCGACATGATGGTGCTGGGCCATGGAGTCGAGCCCAGTCGTGGAGTCCTCGATCGCTTGAGCGCTGAAGGACTCTCGATTTTGCTCCTCAACGATCGCGGGGAACTCGTTAGCAGAGTAGTACCGAACTCGTTGAACGGTGGTGCGGTCCGACTTGCGCAAGCATCTGCCATACTCACGCCCGCACGACGCTTAGAGATCGCAATGATGTTTGTGCGAGCCAAAGTCCAGTCGGAGTGGGAACTTCTGAAATACTATGCGCGCCGATCTCCAGATGCATCGATCAGAGTTGCGTGCGTGCGTCACCAGGCGATCCTTGACCGCGTGACGCACTCCCAATCGCTCAACCAATTGCGGGGCTACGAAGGGTCGGCAGCTCGTGAGTTTTTTGGGGTTGTCGCAAGCCGAGCGCCAGACGGTTGGTGGAAGGGAACAAGAACTCGCCGCCCTCCAGAGGATCCGCTCAACGTCCTCTTCTCCCTTGGATTCGTCATCTTGACTCATCGAATGGTCTCGCTGACCGCGGCCGCTGGCTTAGACCCTTCGCTGGGCTTTCTGCACGAATCACATCGGGGACACCCGGCCTTGGCCTTGGATCTCGTCGAAGAATTCCGCGCGGAAATTGTTCGTTGGGCTCTTGGCGTCATCGCACGTCAACGTGTAACGCTTGCGGACTTTTCTGAAGTCGGGGGCGTCATCACGGTTATGCCAGCCGCGATGAAGCGCTTGATCGTCGACCTGGAGGCACATCTGCTCGCGGGACATCGTTCAGCAAAATCTGTGGAAGCGCGAATGGCGGAGAGGGTGCGCGAACTCCGGAGTTCACTTTTAGCGGTATGTCACATGCCCACGGTCGTTCTGCCCTTTAAAGCTGGACAGAGTCCCGACTGCAACCACCGAAGAATGGATGTAAGAAACCACATTGTAAGTGATAGTAATGAAAAAGGGAAACCAGAAAAGCCAGCGTCGCCACACTCCCGTTCCCTTCGGGCGGTTTCACTCCGATCGAGTTCGCGAGAATTGTAAAGAGCGACGCGTGGATGCACGTCGGGAAGCCAAGGCGATACTTCGCGGCTTGAGAGCCTAGCGCCTGAGCTTGCACGGGGAGGCGCTCATTTCAACGAGTGGCTCGCCCTCGTGAGCCCGCCTGTAGTTCTCGCGAAAGTGGTCGATGCGGGCGGACTGGCAGCACGAATGCTCCAATGTGAGCCTTGACTTGCGTTTGCGGATGGCATCTTCTTTGAGAGCGAGGTCGAATAGGGAGAAGAGTTCTTCCTGAATCTCGTCCGTCCCACATTGGAGGTCAAAGGATGTGCGCACTAGGATGTAGGCGTTGACCTTGCTGAGTCCGCACTGCGATTGTGCGTCTTCCCAGAAGGACCTCATGAGGTCAGCGGAAAGAATGCCGGTGTAGGCCACATCATGATCACCGATGACCTCCTCGTACTCGTCGAGTCCGCTGACTTCTTTTTCTCTGCGTTTGGCTCTGCTCGCATTTTCGAACCACTTTTTGAGGGTTACCGCGATTACGAGGTCCCGGTAGTCAGGCGTGAGCCTCCCCGTCCTTCGGTCGAAGTCTAACAAGGGGAGGAGTACGCGCCGCGCTCCGTTCGTCGTGTAATCTGCACAACGAAAGGTCCAGGGAGCGTAGTGAGCCTTCGAAGAAAGCCTCGAAACCAGGTCGTGAATGAGCGTTTCAAGCTCAGCAACTGCGAGAAGGGCGGGACAATAATTGCGTACCATCCCGTCCGCAGGGATGTTTCCCTTTGGCCGGGCGACTTACGCGAAACCGACTTAATAACGATACCACTAAAGTTGCGGAAAGTCAAGGGTTCCCGACTTTACGCTTTCAAAAACATTTCTAGAAAATCTTTCGAACGAGTGGGCCGCGATGCGATCTGCCGTCATCAGCGAGCCATCCAGTTGAAGGTCCACCCCGGCATCCACGATGGCGACGAGGTTCCAGTCTCTGTCAGTGGTTGACCAAACCGGAACTATGCCGTCCGGCCCTCTTTCCAGAGCTAGTCTCCCTGGTCCAGCCCGCTCCCGAACCATCCCGACGGCCCACTCGGTCACTCGAGTTCCGTGTGCCTTCCACCAGACTTCCACCAACTCGCGCAGGTAGAGGAAACCTCGTTCCGCAACTTCGACACCCCATTCGAAAGCTTCCGTGGCCGTATTTGCCAGCCCAACCCTTAACGCGCGTCCACCATGATGAAGTCCAGGGTCGAGCGATTC
Source organism: Fimbriimonadales bacterium (assembly GCA_038222255.1). Taxonomy (GTDB): domain Bacteria; phylum Armatimonadota; class Fimbriimonadia; order Fimbriimonadales; family Fimbriimonadaceae; genus Fimbriimonas. The sequence goes on from JBBRHU010000150.1 coordinate 2,809, forward strand.
TTCCGCCAAAGATGAAGGTGAATCCGCTCCAAAGACATACAGTTGTACTCCTCGAGGTGTCTGGATGAGCCCAAGGTCGATCGCGTCACGACCCCATAGAGGTAATGTGGCCGGAATGGCCCCAATTCGAACCTTGCCGTACCGGATCAAGTCTCGTTCAACTTCGGCGTTCATGAGATGTGGGGCATCCTCCTTGAGTACGTGGAATGCTCCGCTGGATCACCAGTTGCAATCCGTGCGCATAGGGGGCAGCCGGATCTCGGTCGAGGCAGGCCGATCGGCTCAGTAGACCGCCGCAGGAAATCGTAAGAAACCATTCCTGGCTTTGAATGATTGCCAGAGACCCACATCAGCAACTCGGAGGCCGCGATGGACGCAATGGTCATGTTGAGGCTGGCGACGGCGGGCGCGGGCTCACGAGTCCCGTAATGCTCTCGCGCGATATCGGAAATCGAAGAGTCGCGGAGGTCGATTGCTGCGCGCTCCGGAGAAATGCTTCCCGCGCAAATGGGGCAGGTTTGCTTTGGTAGCCAGAGGCACGCCTGCCCTCCCGCCTCATGGATGTGGTTGTCTTGCATCGTGATGCCTGATCCCATGTCGATGTAGGGGATGAGATATCTGGCTGCAATCTCTGCAAGGGTGAGGCGAGCTCCGTCATTGTCTAGAGCGCCGAACACAAAGTCTGCAAATTTGAGAGCTTCCCGCGCGGAACTCGAACTGATCTCTGCCTGAACCGTTTGGACAACGGCTTCTGGGTGAATTTGCTTAATCACCCGTTCGGAAACTACAATCTTGGGCTGCGCAATATCGCTCTGCGTGGCCCCGTAGAGGCGGTTAAGATTCGTCTCTTCGACAATATCGTGATCGACAAGCACAAATCTTCTGACCCCCGCCATCGCAAGCTGAGGTAGAAGGGCGCTGCCGAGCCCTCCCAGCCCCACGATTCCCACCTCGAGCTGGCTCAATCTTTGCTGCGTCTCGACCCCAAAAGCGCGGACCTGACGGTCATAGCGATGACCGGGCGGCAAGACCTCGCAAGATTGAGAGATTTGCCACCAATCAGCGCCTACGACATCAATCGCCTGAAGTGGAGAGCGCGGACCAGCGGTTCCGTTTGCAACTGTTCCCATCATGCTCTCTCGCCCGAGAACGAGACTGTATGAGTTTGTCGACGGAGATTCTCGGCGGTGCCAAGTCTCACGCCGGTCGTAACACGCGAGGTCGATGGGACTGAATGCCACGGATTTCCCTGCGAACGGATGGCTGTGGACGTCGACGATGTGAAGGCCCTCCTTTCGGCAGCGGTCCAGTGCGTTCAACGCATAACAGGGATCGATCTCGATGAAAGTAGGAGTTTGACGAATCACTTCACGAGGGCCGGCCAGCCACTGATCGTTGATAAGAAGTCTAGATTCACGATTCGACGTAATGAGGGACCCGAACAGAAAGGCGTGTTGCTCGTTCTGATCTTGGAATAGGTGAGCGTGAAGGGACCCGAAGTCTTGAGAAGTGATTCGGATGGAGTGCTTCTGGCGGTTCATTTCATGCCTCCTTCGACGATCTGTTCGATGGTGTTGGAATCCATCTCCGCAGGTTCCTTGACCTGGACCTTGAGACCGAGCCCCTTTGTCGCTTCTAAGATTTCACGCTTTGCCTGGACATCGACGTAGCAGAACCAAACCTCAATTCCCTGGAGCTGCCTCCAGTCCATTTCGCTAAGTCGACGGAATTCCTTGACCTTCCCATTCTCCTTAGTTGCGTCGACTACTGCGTCTGAAAAGACGAGTAGGACCTTCCGGTTGGCGTCTCTTTCCCGGAGCCTCGTTGCTGCTTGCTCTATCGCGGTGACAACATCAGTGCCTATTCCCACTCCCGGCTTCTTCGCCTCCTCAAGTGCGGTCATCGCCTCATCAGAAATGAAGCGACCTGGGGTTATCTGCTTCAGATAGTGAGTTTGGCTCGCCATCGAGAACAGCAGGACCTGAGCGTTTCCTTCAGTTGCGTTTTTGAGCACGAACTGTTGGAGCAAATCCGCTGCCGGCGCCTGGTAGGGCTGGAACGATCCCGTGATGTCAACCACAGCCCCAACCACGAGGGTCGGCTGGTTTCGTTTTGCCTCGACGTACTCATCGCGTTCAGAACAGGAACTTAGGGAGAGGGCGATCCCAAGGGTGGCAACAGGCATGACAAGTGCTAATAGGCGAGCGGAGAGAGAAAGGTTAGATTTTTTCATTACAACCTCATGGGCAAGAGTTTGGGGAATATGTGACATCGTTGCTGAGGGTCATCCCCTCAATCTCGATTCAAGCTCGGCAAGTGTCCATTCGAAATCGATATATTCAGGAGGCACGCCCGTGCAGGTCATGACTCCTGCCCCGTGATCTTGGAAGACGATTCCAGCTTGGTAGGCACGGTTGGCGCTGATCCGGGCAATCGCGTAATCCTCACCATTGGATCGCGCCAGTCCGTACTGCCTGGCGGTTAGGACATCACGCGTAAGGAACGCGCGACCTCGAGTGCGTGGCTCTATACCATTTTCAGCGATGCCGAGCAGGAGGTCCCGTCGTGTCCCGTGGAAAAGATGAATCGGCGGCACCGGACCTCCTGGATTTTGGGCGTGATGGGGACGTGCCCTTCGCATCGCATCCGATATGCCTGCCCGCAGTTCATGGACGGCGAGCGCACGAGCGTGGGAAGCGGCGAGCGCGGCCGCCCACTCCTCCCGAGCCAGCGCCTGATGCATCGCAACGATTTCTTCGGCGGAGGGCGCGAATATCCAGCTGATCCCTGCACCGACCAACGGTCCGATGAACATCGCGATGAGCATGGCGTCGAAGTAGGGCGGGATCATGGGAACACCCACTCCACCTTCTCGTGACTCGGTAAGAATGCCGTGACTACCGCGTAGATTCCCATGGCGATCATCCAAAGAATGAGCACGATGATCGCCCAAACGACCCGGAACAGCAGCACAAGGACGGCCACGATGAACTCGCCAATGACTTCCATCAATCTGGTCTCCTTGGATTCGGAATCGGACGCACGACGCCTGGATGAGCCACCGCACCGTTGCGCGCTGCTTGATCAGGCGCGGGCGGCATCGCGACACCACCTACTGGAGCATTTGGCGCGGGAGGTCCAGGGACGGGAGCTGCGAGAGCGGCAGGTCCTTCGGCAGCAGGCGCGCCAGGCACAAACGCCCGACCGGGGATTTTCAGGAGGGCATCCAGCGATCGAGCGATGTTAACTTCAACCGCAAAGATTATTATTGGAACGGCGATCACCATCGTGCGGAGGAAGCCCGCGAGCAGGGTGTCCTTATTCGGAAAAAGTATTTCGTGCATGGGTGCCACGAGGGCGGGATTTCGGAAGGTCGAGGGATTGAACGCCATGGCCATGCGAATCACCAGAATCTGCATATCAAGGTAAATGACTGGCGAACTGACGACCGCCAACGCCAGCAATGCAAGGACATTCCCGACTTTGATTCTTCCTTCTGCGGATCGATCTGCCCAGATCCTGTGCCACGCTACCGCCATAGCTCCGATGAGGATGTAGACCGCGAGAAGTATCATCACTGCGACTGGCACGCCGAGGTAGATGGAGATGTTTCCGAGAACGACATTTGCACCGAACGGATCTGTGGCCTGAATGATCCTCTCAGTGCCATCGTGTCCGGACCCGCTAACGACCTCCTTACCTGTGAGCCAGATGAGCCCGCGTGTCGACAGGAGATAGGTTGCTTGGAATACAAGCGCCAAGGCCAAGCTAGCAAGAGCCAGTCGACCAAATCCAGCGACGATGCTGGTCGAGCGGCCAGATGGATCCCGCTCTTTGGCGCGCAAAATCAGAAAACCATAGAGTGAGAGGCTGCAGACAAATAGGACGAGACGAAGGAGGATTGCCATTGTAACCTTAAGGGCTCTCCTCATCGAAAATCGTGACACCTTGCATGAGCAGTCGCGCGAGAGAGTGCACGCGCGCGATATCGTCGCCAGGTCGGAGAGATTCTGTGATGAGGGGGAGAAGTCTCCAACCTTCAGGTGCACCACCCAATGCCGAGCACGCTCCGAGCTGATCGTCATAGTTGAATGCAGATGGAATGGCGACCAGGATTGAGGAGTATGGGTAATCGGAATCTGCAAGAAAGAGTAGTGGGACGGGACGATGGGGGAGATGGACCCACCACCGATTAGCAAGCTGATCGTATCCCGACGTTCCTCCGAGCAGTTTTGCTTCGGACATCAAGCGGGACGCCAGCGTCGGTGTCTTTGCTTCCTTCTGCGGACCCAACAGCGCTGCTCGGGGTGTGGGAAACTTCATCGCACCACCGTTGCAAGTGCGATCTCGACGAGGGAGAGGTACTTGGCGATGCTGTCGTGGTCTCGAAAGTCGAAGTCACCCCGCCACCCCTGAGGGTGGATGCAGAACCACGCCCAGCCATTCTGGCCGTAAGTATTCCGCGAGCCCATATTGGAGTGAGGCGCAAAGTAGTGACCGGGGGCTCTTCCACTTGCATCGCTGAGGAGCCCGCTGAGCATGAAGCCGTCAGGCGGCGCCATCGGGTAGCTGTCGGTGACTGTGACGAGGATCGGCGTTGTGCGATGAGACCAACCACGCGGTAGTGGCATCGCCGCAATATGAATCCACCATCTTGCGATATTTGGGTCCCATCCATATTCGACGGGTTGTGAATAACGGGAGGCAAGGAACGAGGCTTCTTCAGCGAGTCGGTGGGCAAGTCCAAGGGATTGAGGTTGTTGTCTCATGGACTTAAGGGCACAGTTACATCTCAAGCTGTGACATGGACGAACGAGGAATAAATCTGATAAGATCAGTTTGTTGTTCCAAATGGATGCTGAACCTCGGTTCACCGTTGGACGACTGCCGCATGCGGCGATTGTGATGGCTGCCCTTCTTTTTGCAAA
>JBBRHU010000151.1:0-7703 GCA_038222255.1 Fimbriimonadales bacterium
TCGATGATGAATGGGCTTTCACCTGCATCTCGGAGCGCCGGACTGTAACGAATGAGTGGCCAATAGCCGCTATGAACTGCAAGATTCTGCTGTTCAAGACCCTTCTGCATATCAATGCCGTGGGCGATGCAGTGGCTGTAAGCCAGGATCAGGGACGGCCCCTTGTAAGCTTCAGCCTCACGGAAGGCGAGCAATGTGTGCTGAGGGTTCGCGCCCATTGCGACTCGTGCCACGTAGACGTTGCCGTAACTCATCGCTTGTAACGCGAGGTCCTTGTTGCCAACCTGCTTCCCAGCGTTCGCAAACTTTGCGACCGCCGCCATCGGTGTTGCCTTGCTTGCCTGACCGCCTGTGTTTGAGTAGACCTCGGTATCTAGCACCAGGACGTTGACGTCTCGACCCGAGGCCAGGACGTGATCGAGGCCGCCGGACCCAATGTCGTACGCCCATCCGTCGCCACCGACGATCCAGACAGATCTTCGGACGAGGTGGTCTGCGATCTCAAACAGCTGCCGAGCAGCCATCGATGTCATCGTTTTAAGCCTGTCCTTCACTTCGGCAACTCGTTCTCGCTGCTTGCGAATCTCCGATTCAAGCACCTGTGGAGCGTTGATGAGATCGTAAACGAGGTCTTCACCAAGATCTTTAGCGAGTTCTAAGAGGAGGCTTTGTCCCGAAGCCATGTGGCGATCCGATGCAAGTCGCATTCCAAGGCCAAATTCTGCATTATCTTCAAACAGCGAGTTCGACCAAGCTGGTCCACGTCCCTCGCTGTTGATCGCCCAAGGCGTCGTTGGCAGGTTGCCACCAAAGATCGAGGAACAGCCTGTCGCGTTGGCAACTACCATTCGATCTCCGAAGAGCTGAGAAAGAACCTTGAGGTAAGGCGTTTCGCCACACCCTGCGCAAGCGCCGGAGAACTCGATGAGCGGTTCTAGGAACTGGGCACCTCGAATCGTCGAGAAATCGACGGCGGAGCGATCGTTGATCGGAAGCGTCTCGAAGAAATTAATGTCTCGAACCGCTTGATCGATGTAAGGCTCCTTCTCCTCCATGTTGATCGCACGTCGGTTAGCATCTTCCGGATCTTTCACCGGGCACACTTCAACGCAAAGTGCGCAACCCGTACAGTCTTCAGCGTAAAACTGAAGGGTGTAGCGAGTCTCCGGGAAGCCCTTCGCATCGATCGGAGAGTGCTTAAATCCGTCAGGAGCATCGGTCAGCCTCTTCTCGTGGACCAGCTTCGATCGGATTACTGAGTGCGGGCAGACAAAGCTGCAATTACCGCACTGAATACAGAGATCCGATTCCCAAACAGGAATATGTGTGGCGATGTTTCGCTTCTCCCATCGGCTTGTTGCGGTCGGGTAGGTTCCATCGACCGGCAGTGCGCTGACAGGGAGTAGGTCGCCCTTCCCTTCCAACATTGCTGCGGTAACGCGCTTTACAAACGCCGGCGCCTGGGAAGAAACGGCGGGCCGCATACCAACGGTGCTCGTCACGCTCTCGGGAACCTTCACTTCGTGCAGATTCGCCACGGTCTGATCAACAGCGATGTAGTTCTGCTTAACGACATGTTCGCCCTTGCGTCCATACGTCTTTTTGATGGACTTCTTGATCCTCGCAATCGCTTCGTCTCTTGGAAGGACGCCGGAGATTGCAAAGAAGCAGGTCTGCATGATCGTGTTCGTTCGTTGCCCCATGCCCGTCTCGGCAGCGACTTTGAGCGCGTCGATAACGTAGAAGCGGAGCTTCTTGCGGATGATCGTTTCTTGAACATGCTTCGGCAACCGATCCCAAATCTCGTTTGGTCCGTAAGGGCTGTTCAAGAGGAACGTGCCGCCATTCGCCGCGAGTTGGAGAACATCTAGCCGAAATACAAATCCGAACTGATGGCACCCGACAAAGTCGGCGCGCTGGACCAAGTAGGAAGACATGATCGGATGTGCACCAAACCGCACATGAGAAACAGTCTCAGATCCTGACTTTTTAGAGTCGTAGACAAAGTAACCCTGGGCGTAGAACGCCGGGTCCTCGCCGATAATCTTGATCGTGTTCTTGTTCGCGCCAACAGTTCCGTCCGCGCCGAGGCCATAGAACACCGCTTGGTGAACCCCTTCTGGCTCAAGCCTAAATTCGGCGTCGTACGCAAGGCTCGAACCGCAGACATCGTCAAGAATGCCAACCGTGAAGTGGTTTTTGGGAGCGTCTTTGGCAAGCTCGTCGTAGATTGTCTTGACCATAGCCGGCGTGAATTCTTTGGAACCCAAACCATATCGGCCACCGATCACCTTCGGAGTCATTCGACCGTCTGGCAAAAGGCTGAGCCTGGAATCGTGACCCGAACTCTCGACGAGAGCGGTGAGGACATCCAGGTAGAGTGGCTCGCCGAGGCTGCCTGGCTCTTTGGTTCGATCCAAAACCGCAATTGACTTCGTCGTGTGCGGAAGCGCGGCCAAGAAGTGCTTGGCCGAGAACGGACGATACAGGTGGATCTGTAGCAGACCGAGCTTCTCTCCGCGTGCATTCAAGTGTTCGACCGTCTCTCGAACCGTGTCGGCACCGGAGCCCATGATGACGATCACGCGATCTGCTTCTGGGTCACCGAAGTATTCAAACAGGCGATACTGTCGGCCAGTGAGTTCAGCGAACTTGTTCATCGTCGCTTCGACAACGGCTGGGCATCGATCGTAGAAGGGCGTGGAAGTCTCGCGAGCTTGGAAGTAGACGTCGGGGTTCATCGCTGTCCCCCGCATGAAAGGATTGTCCGGGTTTAGTGCGCGGCGACGATGAGCAAGAACAAGGTCTTCGTCGATCATCTCTCGAATCGTTTCGTCCGGGATCAGCGCAATCTTGTTCACCTCGTGCGAGGTGCGAAAGCCATCAAAGAAGTGTACAAACGGAACTCGCGACGCCAGCGTTGAGGCCTGAGAGATCAGTGCCATGTCGTGGGCTTCTTGGACCGAACCCGCACTCAACAGCGCAAAGCCAGTTTGTCGAACGGCCATCACGTCTTGGTGGTCACCAAAAATCGACAGCGATTGAGTGGCAATCGCGCGAGCCGCAACGTTCATCACGAACGGAGTCAGTTCCCCAGCGATCCGATACATGTTCGGAATCATCAGGAGCAAGCCTTGCGAGGCAGTAAAGGTTGTCGTCAGGGCGCCAGCTTGGAGAGATCCATGGACCGCACCCGCAGCGCCACCTTCACTCTGCATTTCGACGACATCGGGAATGCTTCCCCAAATGTTCTTTTTGCCTTCACTCGCCCACTGATCGGCAAGTTCTGCCATCGTTGAGGAAGGTGTGATCGGATAAATTGCACAGACCTCGTTGACCCGAAACGCGACGTGTGCGGCGGCTTCGTTGCCGTCTACCGTCACCATTTCAACGCTTTTCGGCCGCTGAGGACCTCCTTCCGACTTCGTGTTATCTGCGGATTCTCTAGTGGTTGTTGCCATGATCTAATCCTTAAGCCTTGACCTCTTCAGTTTCAGGAACCATCTTGATGGCATGGGAGGGACACTGCTCGAAGCAGACTCCGCAGCCGGTACAGCGGTCGTAGTTGTATTCGTAGCGGTTGCCAGGTCCAAGCTTGATGACCGCATCTTCTGGACAAGCACCGTAGCACCCGTCACACTCGAAGCAGTTGCCGCAAGACAGGCATCTCTTCGCCTCATAGACTGCCTCGCCCTCGTCGAGCCCTTTCACGACTTCTGCAAAGCTTTCACGTCGCCGCTTGAGTTCAAGGTGCCCCTGTTGCTTCTGTCCGGCCTCGGTGTAAAACCAGAGGTGGAGTTTGTCGTAGGTGGCGACGGCCTTCTTCTCGGGAGCTTCGTAGGTTGTTCCTCGTAGGAAGGCATCGATGTTGCGGGCAGCCTTCTTACCGTGACCAACCGCGATAGTGACTGTTCGCTCGGATGGAACCATGTCACCACCGGCGAAGATTCCTTCAGCGCCCGTCATCATCTGAGAATTCACGATGACCGTGCCGTCGTCCTGGAATTCGATGCCAGCAACTTTCTGCAAGAAGCCGGTGTCGGTGTCCTGACCGAGAGCAAGAATCAGGTCATCCGCTTCCAGAGTCTCTAATCTTCCGGTTGGCCGAGGCTTTCCGTTCTCGTCGATCTCCATCTCTTCGACTTGGAACTGGTTCTGGTCGATCGACCTGATCGTTCGGAGCCAGTGGATCTTCACGCCTTCTTCCATCGCTTCGTCAGCTTCAAAGCTGTGCGCAGGCATGTGGTCTCGGTCGCGACGATAGATGATGAGCGGTTCCACACCGAGTCTTTTCGCGACACGAGCTGCGTCCATCGCAGTGTTGCCACCGCCATAGATCGCGACCTTGCGCCCGAGCTTTGGGGCGTTGCCGAGTTCGACCTCTTTCAAGAACGAGACTGCATCTAGGATCTTCCCTGCGTCTCGGGAAGGAATCTCTGTGTGTTTGCCTAGGTGTGCCCCAACCGCTACAAAGACGGCATCAAAGCCGCCCTCAACCTTCTCTTTGAGCACATCCTCAACCTTGTGGTCAAGGATGATCTTCGCGCCTTGGCGTTCGATTCTTTTGATCTCTCCGAGCAGAATCTCCCTCGGTAGGCGGTACGCGGGAATACCGAAATGCATCATGCCACCGGGAAGCGGCCCCGCCTCGTGGATAACGACCTCGTGGCCAAGCAGTGTAAGGTGGTGGGCGCAAGAGAGTCCACTCGGGCCAGCTCCGATGATGAGAACCTTTTTGCCGCTCTTTTGAGCACGGATTCTTGGCGTCCAATTCTCCTTCAGTGCGGTATCGCCGAGGAATCGTTCGACTGCGTGAATGCTCACGGTGCTGTCAAGGTTTTCTCGGTTGCAATTCGTCTCGCAGGGGTGATAGCAAACGCGACCGTGTACTGCGGGCAGCGGATTCGCTTCAAGGATAATTTCCCATGCCTCGCGGAACTTGCCTTCCGTCGCAAGTGCGAGCCAGGCCTGAATATTCTCTCCGGCTGGGCATGCTTGGTTGCAGGGAGGAATGATGTCTTGGTAGACAGGCTTCCGACTTCGAATTGGCCCCGTGCCTTTTTCGTGGGTTAGGTCGGGGGGCTGCGTTAGGTCTGTGGGTTTGTGTGGCACTCCGCGTTACTCCTCAAAATTCTTTTTGTGTTGGGATTGCGGACGATCAATGGAAGCTGAAATCTCAAGATGGTCCGCCAAGGAAAAGGATTAGTCCTTGGGGTGGTCGTCCATCGCCTGGTGCTCGAGGATTTCGATTCGGTGGTGGGCTTCGCGCTCGGAAAGTGTGCGAAGGTATTGGACTGCAGTCATTGGGACCCAATAGATGGCATCGCGACGGTGCATGCCGTCGATTGCGTCGTAAATCAATTCGACACACAGCAGATCATTTTCATGACCGCGTACAACATAAACACACTGCTCGCACTGGCGTTTTGCAAGGAAATGGGTGGCGGTCCATCTCACCTCGGCATAGCTGCCAATGAGGGAAAGCCGAGAGCAGTCTCGATTGAGAACGTTGATCTCCATAGGTATCGGTTTACCAGAGGAGTCGGGGGCCAAATTCCGCGAAAACGTGCTCGGACTGTCCGAAATTTTGATGACGACCTAGGAACGACTCGTCATTTTTGAACTTAACGTAGGGCCAGGTCTCGTTAAATTGGAGACCAATTGTGGGATGGCCCAGGCGAGTGCTGGAGTCAGCACCCCCCGGTTCCACCCACCCTCCGGGCAGATTCCACCGGCGGGAAACCCGCCGGTGGAGAGGGACGAGCCAGCACTCGGCCCCTCCGGAGTGATGTCTTTAGCGGCTCAATCCCCAACTCGGTTGTTGGCCGAGGGAGAAGAGCAGGCCGCCAGTGCCGTCGATTCGATAAGAGACGACATTGATCGATCCGACGTCGTTGTACTGACCAAGCAGGTGGAGTCCGTCTGGACTAAAGCTCGGTCGCGAGACATGTGCATCGCTAAAGACCACTTGCTCGTTGCGTCCCTTCTCGTCCGAAACCACGAGGTCAGAGCCTCCCTTAATGCAGACCAGGCGGAAGCCGTCAGGGCTTAGGCTTGGCTCCGCGTAGGAAGTTCGGTCATCGGCCAGGATCACGTCGTAGGTTGCGGAATCACTTCGGGTCTTGCTGATCACCTTTGTTCCGAACGAAGTCGCTCGCTCGAAGTAGATTGCAGAGGCATCTGGATTCCAACACGGAACCCGCGAGTTTGTGGTGTCGTTCGTCAACTGCCGAATTGAATTCGTTCCGAGATTCACGACATAGACCTGCTTTACGTTGCTGGAATCGGATGCGTCAAACGCAATCTCAGTCCCGTCCGGCCGCCATGTTGGATGGTTGATTGAAAGCGCGCCGTCCGTGATTCGAGTCTGTCCCGACCCATCAGGTTGACAAATCCAGAGCTCTGCGCGACCAGAGGCATTGAACTTTGCATATCCGATTCGACCGTCACGAAGCGAGACTGTCGGACCGAAAATTGTCGTGGTGGAGCTTACGATGAGGCGGTCGTTCGTTCCGTCTCCGTTCATCGCTCGGATCGACTTGAACGCCAGGTCAGCATAGACAATCGTCGTGTCCGTCGGACTCAAATCGCGGAGCAGGATCGGCGTGAAGATGCTGAACCTGCCGAGTGCGAACGATTTCGCATCTTGCCAAAGCGTAAATGGCCCAAGTCGAACGCTTCCCCCAACCGTAAAGTTGAAGTCTGCAAATCCCTCGACGTAGAACCCTGCCACCGGAGAAGTCTGTCCAGTGACCCTAGCTACTGCTCGAACTGCATCGGCTGTAACGTGGGCCTCGCCGATTCCCAAAACGTCCATGCCGATCTTCGGACGGACAAGGCTAACGTCCATTTCTACCGACGCTCGCGCTGTGGGTGGCTTGAAATTGAAAGTCTTGTCAAATTGTTGGATCGTGGACCAACCGCCGCCCGAAGTGTATTGAATCCCCTGCTTTGCGGTGACAGACGCGGTTAGAACGAACTCGCCCGAAGCCGTGTAGCTGCCATCGACCTTCATCAACAACTGCATATCTGCGTTGATTCCGAGCGGTCCAAGTGGTGTGATCGGAAATCTAGCGCTGAGAGAGATCGGAAACTCTTTGCTGAACGAGCCCGATGCGCGGCCGCGTGCGGTGAGCGTCCCGCTCGCGTTGAAGTACGGTGCGATGCGGAATTCATCAACGGAGAAAATCGACTTCTTCAGCTTGGTTTCAACGCCAGCTTCTAGCCGAAGCGAGCCATCGATTTGGCAAATTGGATTGTTTGAATCGTCCTTGAGCAGACAGTTCGAAAAGCCAATCGTCAATCCGTCGCCTCGAGATCCCTTACTGCCGCCCGGGGCCGAAGGAGCTGCTGCTCCAATCGTGACACCAGGCAAGGCTGGCGTCAGCTTGGCAAGATCACTCGCGGCAATTGGGGCCGCCTGAAGGATATCGGCAGTGTCGAAAACATCTTCAACTCCCGCATCCGCAGTCGTTACCGTTGTGGTGCCACCGGCAACCGAAACCGCAACGACCTTTCGGAGAAATCGATTCGTGCCAAGCTCGTTGTGCAAAATCACCTGGCCCGCCGACAGCGCTGGGCTGCCGCTTAGGACCACCGTTGATGCAGAGACACTAAGGACGGTCGTTCCTGTCTTATCGAGCTGGACCAGTGTCGATTTCAACTTAAAGTTGTTCGGCCCTGGTGTGGTACCGCCACCACCG
>JBBRHU010000152.1:0-7641 GCA_038222255.1 Fimbriimonadales bacterium
GAAGTTACTGGCCCGCTTCCAGAGAAAGACGCTCGGCTCGATACGCTCGCCTTGATTCGGCCCGACTCCGCTGCTGCCTCACTGCTCGGTCGGTCGCTGATGCCGACAAGGGACTTGCCAAACGAAGCACCGAACTATGTCCACACGGGAGCGTCGATTACCGAACTGGTCAAAGCCTGCCTTCCGCCGAGCGACAACAACATTGCTGAGCATCTCCTTTTGATGGGTGCCTCTAAGAAGACGGGTTCGACGACCTACCCCGCCGCCCGTCGATCGATCACTGAGTTTCTTACGAAGACAGTGGGAGTGGTTCCGACCGATTTTCGGGTGGAAGATGGAAGTGGGATGAGTCGGCACAACTTTGTGACAACTCGCGGGCTTGCCAAGCTACTCCAGTGGAGTGCGACGCAACCGACGGCAAAGCTGTGGAGAGACGCGCTCGCTCACGCCGGAACCGGGACTCTCGCGAGCCGACTCCAAGGGATTGAGTTTGCTGGGAAAACCGGCACGCTCGACATGGTGGTCGGGCTGAGTGGGTACGTGAAGTGCGATGATGGTCAGGAGCGAATCGTGAGCATCGTGCTGAATAACTTTGGTTGCACCTCGCGTGAGGCGAGAGATGTCGCGGACAATATCGTGCGTAGCGTTGCGAAAATGAAGTGACGAGCGTGTTGAAATCTGGTCAAACTCCGCAACCTTACCAGGGCTGGCACGGTTCTTGAAATACCAGCTAGCATGTTTACGGTGCCGAAGCGCAATATCGCTCTTCTCCTCGGAATCGGTCTGATCGACCTGATTGCCACTGCAGTGTTGCACGCCAAGGGAATGATCGTTGAGCTAAATCCAGTCATGCGAGTTTTCATTGAGCGTGGTGAATGGCTCTTCGCACTGGTAAAGGGTCTGACCCTTGTTCTTGCTGGAGTTGTGATGTGGAATCACGCAAAGAAGAACCCTAAGTTTGTTAGCCAGGTCGCCCTCATGGGAAGCGGTGCTTACGTTTTCATCTGGTCGATATGGTTCTTCGGATCAATGTAGATTCGGACTAACTCCACGTTTTGGCCGACGTCCGGCACGTCGGCAGTGAACTCCTCAACTCGCAGATGCGTGAGTGAGAGTCGTTCGTAAGCTTCACGGGTGAGCACTAGATCGCCACCGTGACTATGCTTTTGAAGTCGGGCTGCTAGGTTCACGGTCCGCCCAAAGTAGTCGAGAATTCCATTCGCTTGGACCACCAACGCAGGCCCGGTGTGGATGCCAACCTTTGTGACGAGAGTGTCTGGCATCTCGTTTTGCATCTCAATACCTGCGCTTACGCCATCGTCAATGTGTCGAAACACGGCCATAACCGCGTCTCCAATCGTCTTCACAATCGCACCGTTGTGTCGGTCAACCGCCTTTCTGATCGCGTCGAAGTGAGATCGGACGAGCGCGTACGATTTTGCGTCTCCCTGTTCTCGGTACATGCGGGTTGATCCACGCAGGTCGGTGAACATGATGACGATGTGATTCACCGCGAGTTCCTCGTTTGGTGAGAGGACCTCCGAGGCAAACTGATCTCGGAACGCCTGAAGACACGTGATGTCGGCGGCGGTGGTCACGAAAGGAAGGCAGTGCGCATCCTCGAGCCGCCAAACCACCTCGTGCTCGAAAGGATTATGTATCGTTAATGTGCCCCCGACGGCTAGGGTCAACGGCTCAGCACTGCCTAAGGCAAGGCTCTGTCTCGAGGGTGCTGATCCGACGATTTCAAGCAAAAGGTCTTTGGGCAATTGGAGACTTCGTCCGCGGTAGGTGCCCGGTGGAAGCTTTACGTGGACCTCACGACTTGATCGCGCGGGGATGATCCATTGCGCGGCGACATGATGTGAGAGTTCAGGACCGCCAATACAGAAACTTCCGCCGGCTACCTGGCGGACGGCAGGGTGGACGCTAAAGAGAACCTCGACATTTTGATCAAAGGTCGAATCATATTGGATGTTACAAGAAGCGCAGTGAGCGTACTTTCCAAGTTCGGAGAGCGATTTCAATTTCGCAACATTGCTTCGACAGAAGGGACAGATGACTCGCCATTCGAGGTGGAGCAATCCCTCTTGGACTGCGGCGAGGCAGAGCTGAATCCACGGAAACTCTTCGCCCGCGCCTAGGTCACGAGCTCTGAATTCGCTCACCTTCGGGTCTGACTGGTACAGAAGGTAGTTTCCGAGAGACTCGACTGTAACTGCGTCTTGCCCACGGTCCGTTAGTCTGCCGAGACCAAGACTGAGACGCTGCGCGTTGACGGGGTTCCTTAAGAGCTGTTCGCGATAGGCGATCGCTTGATCGGTCTTGATTTGCTGCTCAAACCTTCGGAGCACCTTGTCCATTGCTGCGAGGGATTGTTTCACCTTCATCGCGAGTGCGATATGCCCAATCACGGGCGCCTCGAACTCGCAAGTGCTACGCACAACACACCCCGTTGGCGTTGCGTCGACCTCTGTGCCGAGTACAGCCTCTCGCATAGGACCAGTTGTGAATGTCCGACGGACTTGGTAGAAGGCGGGGCGTTGCCACTCAAACGGGTGCTCTTCGTAATGAAGTCTCAGCCCGCCAACCTTTACTTCTCCAAACGATCGAGTGCCTCCGCCGTCTCGCGGGCCATGGCTAAATTTCGGTACGGGCAGTCCGAGCTCACGATTCAGAGCATCGGTGTGGGCGAGAAGGGGCCAAAGCGCCTCAGGGCTCACATTAAGCTCAATTTCGTGTCGGACGGTTCGTCGAGACAAAGTAGAGCTATTCTAGCGGGATTTCGTTCTTCGTGAGCTTTGCAGCCGCTGCTTGATCGCAGAGGATCACGAGCGAAGTCGCGTGGCGGATTACAGACTGGCTGGGAACTCTGAGCCAATCTTCTTCGCCGTAGAGTGCGTCTGCGAGCGGAATCGCTTTTGCGGCCCCTGCGGCTGCCAGGATAACGAGCGAAGAATTACAGACAGGTCCAGGGGTTAGCGTGATTCGTTCGGTGGCGACTACGGGTGCTTTTGTTGCAGCCACATTTCCGGAGGGGATCGTCTCACCAGGAAAGAGCGAGAGCGTGTGGCCATCATCCCCAATTCCGACGAGGACTAAATCAAACCAGCCATTCCCCAGCTTCTCGCTTAGGAGTTCCTCGTAAAGCTTGGCTGAGGTCACAGCGTCCTCCGTCCGGACCATTCCATGAATCCTTTCTTCTGAGACCCCAAGCGGTCCAAGAATGCATTCACGAGCCATCTTTTCATTCGAGCGGTCGTCATTAACCGGCACGAAGCGCTCATCTCCGAAAAACCACTCGACTTTGGACCACTCGATTAGCTCTCGAAAGTCGTCACTCGCGAGCAATCGGTAGGCGGCTTGAGGCGTGGATCCGCCGGCCAGCGCGATGGAAGCCGATCCTTTCTGGTCAATTGCTTGGCCCAGAATCTCGACCGTCAGTTCCGCCAGTCGCAGTCCGAGTTCGCCGGAGTTTTGGTAGATTTCTATCTCTGGACTAGACATACTTCGGCATCGGGTTGTACCAACTGCGGCCATCTTTAGCTAGAAGCAGGTCTGCGACTTCAGGTCCCCAAGTTCCGGCAGCATAGTTAGGGAAGCTCGTGGCCGAATTCTCCGCCCAGTTGTGCAGGACCGGGTCGACGATTTCCCATGCCGCTTTCTCTTGGTCTGCACGCATGAATAAAGTTGTGTCCCCCTCTATGACTTCCTGGAGCAGGGTTTCGTAAGCTTCGCGGGACTCGGCGTGGAACTGCTCTTCATAGTTGAAGTCCATCGCTACTCCACGAAGTCGCATTCCGCTTCCCGGCTCTTTTGCCTGGAAGCGAAGTACGATCCCTTCTTCGGGTTGTAAGTTTAAGATGAGTCGGTTTGCCTCAAAGTTGTCGCTTGAGCCCGAGGGAAACATCTGGTGTGGTACGTCACGGAACTGGACGACGACTTGCGAGAACTTGCGTGGAAGGCGCTTCCCGGTGCGAAGGTAAAAGGGAACGTCTTGCCAACGCCAGTTGTCGATATGGAGCTTCATCGCGACGTAGGTCTCCGTGCCTGAGCGTGGGTTTACGGCTTCTTCTTGGCGATACCCCTTCACGAGTTGCCCTTCGGAAAGCCCTGGGCCGTACTGACCACGAATTGAATAGGAGTGACGGTCTGAACCAGAAAGGTCTCGGACCGCTCGCAATACATCGACCTTCCGGTTGCGAAGTCCTTCGGCTTCGAATCGCGCGAGTGGCTCAAGAGCAACCAAACACATCAGCTGAAGAAGGTGGTTCTGGACCATGTCCCGAAGCGCACCGGAGGTCTCGTAGTACCCACCGCGCTTCTCGACTCCGACATCTTCCGCAACCGTGATTTGGACGTGGTCTACGTAGCGACGATTCCAAATCGGCTCGAACAGAGCGTTTGCAAATCGAAGGGCCAAGATGTTTTGGACCGTTTCTTTGCCGAGGTAGTGGTCGATTCGGTAGATCTGATTCTCAGCAAAGCTTTTGAGCAATTGGCTGTTAAGAACCTCAGAAGATTCGAGATCACGCCCGAAGGGTTTTTCAACGACGACTCTATCCCGGTGAGTGTCCGCGCTGAGTCCGGTTTGGCCGAGCTGGTCCGAAATCGTCCCAAACACCGCTGGAGGCACCGACAGATAGTAAACACGCGATGCGGGTTCTTTCCACGCCGTCTCAGCCGCATCGATGATTGCCTTCAGTTTCGCGTAGGTTTCGGGTGCTTCAAAGTCGCCCGTGATGTACTCAAGGCGAGCCGCAAACTCCGTCCACTTCGCGTCCTCCGGCTTGCCTCGACGAGAGAACTTCGCCATGTTTTCGAGCATCTCGCTTCGAAACGCATCCAAATCGCCTCGACGTCCGATGCCGATAATCTTGAACCCTTTGGGGAGTTCGCTATCTACAAACAAGTTGTAGAGGGCAGGGACGAGCTTCCGCTTGGTGAGGTCGCCAGTTGCGCCGAAAATCGCAACAATCACTGGGGGTTGCTTCAAGGGCGGCACCTACCCTTGGCCCCACTTGCTGTGGAACGATCCTTCGGTGCCCAATTTTTCAAAAGTGTGTGCGCCAAAGTAGTCTCGCTGAGCTTGAATCAGGTTTGCAGCAGACCGACCAGTTCGGAATCCATCGAAGTAGGCTAGGGAGGCGGCAAGGCTCGGAACGGCGAAACCTGCAGTTGTGGCCTCAACCACGACTTTGCGGAGGGCTGGGATCGAGACTTTGAGTTCCGCCGCGACGAGGTCGCTCAGCAGGAGATTTTCAAGATTTGGATTCGCAGCGAAAGCTTGTCGGATTGGTTCGAGGAACTTGGATCGAATGATGCATCCGGCTCGCCATACGGTTGCTACAGTTTCAAGGTTCGTGTCGTAGCCGTATTCCTCGCTTGCCGCTCGGATCTGGACGATCCCTTGTGCGTAACTGATCACCATCGCTGCGAAGTACGCAGCTTCGAGGTCTTCCACTGTGATCGGCAACGGGGAGGCGGGGGTTGAGTAGATCTGCTCTGCCGCCTCGCGCTGGCTCTTGTAGTTCGAGAGCATGCGGGCAGCGACTGCAGCATCGATTGTCGGAATCGGAATGCCCAGATCCATGGAATCTTGGCTCGTCCACTTTCCAGTTCCCTTTGCCTTTGCTTTGTCCGAGATCTCGTCGACCAGGAAGGTGCCGTTCTCTTGGTAAGCAAGGATGTCGCGGGTGATTTCGACGAGGAAGCTCGCAAGTCGGCCCTCGTTCCACGTTCCAAAAACTTCGCTCGCAGCATCGTTTTGGACGCCCAGGCCTCGGTGCATCAGGTCGTACACCTCCGAGAGCATCTGCATCAAACCGTACTCGATGCCGTTGTGAACCATCTTCACGTAGTGGCCCGCAGCTCCGTTGCCCATCAAGGCGACACAAGGTTCGCCGTCGAACTTCGCGCTTACATTTTCAAGAAGGGTTTGAATCCGAGCGTAATCTGCCGGGGCTCCGCCAGGCATCATGCTTGGCCCTCGTCGAGCTCCGGTTTCGCCACCCGAAACTCCCATCCCCATAAATCCGAGGCCTTTCGATTTTAAATATTGGAAACGTCGGTCGGTATCTTTGTAGAGACTATTTCCTGCGTCAATGATAAAGTCGCCCTCGTTGAGCAACGGAATCAGCTCCTCAATCGTGCTATCGACAGGATTCCCAGCCGGGACGAGCAGCATGATCACACGAGGCCGTTTGAGAGCAAGAATGAAGGCACCTCGGTCAGAGAAGCCTCGAAGATTTGCAGGACCCGTCGAGTTGATGTGGTCAATCTTCTCTTGCTTGTCGCTATATCCCGCGACAAAGTGACCATGGTCTGCCATGTTGAGGAGAAGATTGAGGCCCATTGTTCCAAGGCCGATCATTCCGAGTTCGTATTGTTGTTCGCTCATTATCGTTGGTCTAGCCACGTCTTAAGCGCGGCGCAAAAATGGTCTAGTCCAGCGACTGCATCGGCGCCGAGGTGAATGCGAAGGGCTCGCCGTTCTTTCATACGTAAAGCTTCAAGGTCTCCTCTCGCTTGGGCGTCAACAAACTGACCCCATGAGGCGGCTTGCCCAGGTACGGCGACATCTTCAGGATGGTCAGCCGTAAATTGAATGAATCGTCCACGGTTTGGACCACCTTTGTGATATTGCCCCGTGCTGTGGAGGAAACGAGGTCCGAATCCGAGGGTGGTCGCCGAAGTCAGCTGCTCACTGATCAACTTTTGGACTCCCTTCAATCGATCCGAAATCTCGATGTGCTCAGGAAGGAAAGCCATGAGCGCCACAAAGTCACCTGGCCCGAAACCCTCGAAGAGCATTCCGAGTGCAACCTCAGTGGGTTCTCCACCATCAAAACCGTAAAGTGCCAGGGGTCCGTCGAAACCATCGATCCGCTCGACTGGTAGCGAACCGTGCGCCTCGACTTCATTCAAGAGCTTGCGTGTAATGTCCTTACTCTCTTGAACATTCGGCTGATCAAACGGGTTGATATCGAGGACGGCTCCGATAACCGCGGTCGCGATCTCCCACCGTAGGAACTCGCCGAAAATCTGGATCGAACTCGTCAGAACGGTTTCGTGGACAGGATGCCCTGCTTCGCGAAGGGCCTGCGAAAACTGTGCCAGTTCCTCGTCCTCCGGCCTGCGGAAGACTGCAAAAAATCGATCTTGGCCGAACGTCTCAATCGGCCGAATGCCTTCGCCTGCGACGGGTAGCACTCCCTTTCCGTCCTTGCCGGTGCTCTCCGCAACCAACTGCTCCATCCACCAACCCAGCGGAAGCATCGATTCTGGTGTGATAAACGTAAGCTTGTCACGACCATTTATGGCTGCATCAGCGATCTGAACGCCCAGCTGAAAAGCGGGGGCATCGTCACCTTGGTTCTCGGAATAGACCAGTGCAGCTTGTTGAAGGACAGCTTGAAGGTCAACATCCTGAAGCGCGGTTGGGACTAATCCGAAGTAGCTTAGGGCAGAGAATCTTCCGCCGATCTCTGGGAAGTTTAGGAAGACCTTTCGGTATTCGCGCTCTTCGGCTCTCCGTTCGAAAGGATTATCAGGATCCGTGATCGCGACAAAGTGATAACCACTCGGGTTTTGCTCCCAGTAGTAGGATTCAAACGAGTTTGGTTCAGCCGTGGTGCCCGA
>JBBRHU010000153.1:0-7632 GCA_038222255.1 Fimbriimonadales bacterium
CGGTCGAGCTCTTTCTCAAGTCCGTAGTGGTCGAAGATCGGCTCGCTCTGATCGTAGAGCACAATCTTGTCACGGAGCTCGGGAGCGACATTGCTCGCGACAAGGTGAACCTTTTCGTACTCGTCCGGGTCGTCGATGACCATACGAGTGATGTTTTCGCCGAACATGTCTCGAAGGGTCCTAAACAGCAGAGTCTGATCCTTGTGAACGCAGCACGGAGCGTGCATTTTCTTGGCGTTCTTCATAACGTCGCCCCAGAGTGACTGGAGGAACGCAACGTCTTGGTGAAGCTCAGCCTCGGTGCGACTCTCGCACTCCGTTCGCATGATCAGTCCGAAACCTTCCGGAACAATTCGGTCGCCGATCCGCTTGAGTCGATCTCTCTCGGTTCGGTCTTCGATCTTTCGGCTGACGCCGACGCTGCCGGTTTCGGGCATTACGACGACATATCGACCGGGGAGGGCGATACGAGTGCTAACACGCGCGCCCTTCGTTCCACGAGGACCCTTGGTGACCTGCACCATGACCTGTTGGCCAGGCTTAAGGAGGTCCTTAATCTTGCGACGGCGAAGCTCGGATCGTTTGATCGATGCCGGGCTGTTGTCGTGGCCACCATCATCGGGGATGATGTCAGCGACATAGAGGAACGCGTTGCGCTCTAGGCCGATGTCGACAAATGCCGCATCCATGCCTGGAAGTACGTTCTGGACAATGCCCTTAAAAATCGAACCGACAACACGTTCATCGCGCTCGACGCGATATTCCATGAACTTGCCGTCTTCGAGAAGGGCGATTCGGGTCTCACGATTGGAGACGTTGACGATAATTTCTTTCGATCCACCCGAACGCGATAGGCCCTGTGGGGCTTCGGGGGTAACAGTGGGTTTTCGGCGAGGGATTCTTTTCCCTCTCGCCATTCTTGGGTTGCTCATCTGAGGGATTCCAGCGGTAAGAACTCCTAGTGTACCGGCTAGGATTCTGGCTTAGTACGCGCTGGGGCTCTAATTGCCAATCGCGCCTCTTGGATCGTCAAAACTCAAGAGACGCTTGAGCTCCGGCGGGGATGTCTTTGCCGAAGAGTCCGAGCCATCGTGCGCACGACCCAGGGCCGTAGCCAGCGTAGCTATTCCCGCAGAAAGCGTAGGTCGGTCGGGCATCGAGTTTGAGTTGAGGAAGCCACCACTGAAATCTTGGCGTCGCATCAAACACCTCGAAACGGTCCGACTCATATTGAGCGTGGATCCCACACCAACGAAGATAACGCCAGCTTGCAGTGTCGCGGGGCTCGAAGGGTCGGTAGTCCAGTCCGCTCGGCGGGCGTCCTGCTTCGCCGTAAGGGACGAGGTCGGCGGTAACCCAGGCGATGTCGAACCGGCGGAGCAACGCCATCGTGTCGTACTCCCACCAAGACTTGTGCCTGAATTCGATGGCGAGCTTAGGACCAGGCGGGAGATGCTCCAGAAACGCACGGAGGTGTCGGAACTCGGAATGCCCGAATCCTGGCGGAAATTGAAGCAAGATACAGCCTAGCTTGTCGCCTAGAATCGACATTCGACCGACGAAAGACTGAAAATCTGAGATAGCTGCTTCAGTCGAAAGATAGCCAAGTTCGTCGCGGTGGGTTATTGTTTGAGGAGTCTTCAGGCAGAAGTGAAAATCGTTCGGCGTGGCTTTCTCCCAGCGCTGCACGGTTCTTTCTGAAGGCGTTGCGTAAAAGGTGGTATCGAGTTCGACAGCGTTAAACCGCTCGGCATAACTCGCGAGTCGATTCTCGGGCTTCAAACCCGGTGGATAAAAGCAGCCTGCCCACTCGTCGTAAGCAAAGCCAATCGTTCCGACGCGCCACCCTTCAGTCATTTTGTCGTTGCGCGGCCACTCTGACTCTAGCTGGCGATCCAGGCGTGCTCGTAAGAAGGCATGCGTTGAACATCGACCGAAACACTCAATCGAGTTGTTCTTGGGCCAACGTAAATGCCTTTCGACGGGAGAGCCTCAGAGTAGTCCACGCCGCAGTGGACTCGAATGTAATGGTCGTTCACGGCAACGCAGTTCGTAGGATCAACCGCAAACCACTCACCCGATGGCAAAAGGCACTCTACCCAAGCGTGGGTGGCTTGGTCGCCACGAATGCTTTCGTCGCCCCCGGCGAACAGGTACCCGCTGACGTACCTCGCTGGAATACCGACGCATCGCGCAAGGGCAATCATGAGGTGGGCGTAGTCTTGGCAGACTCCAGCTCGGTGCTGGGCTACCTCTTGCGCGGTCGACGCCACAGTGGTGATGCCGGGAATGTAGGTCAGCCATTCGTACACCCACCGCTTGAGCTCTAATATTCGCTCGACAGCATTTGGAATCGTAACCAGTTTGAGGGTTGCGGCAAGATCGAATATCTCAGCATTAAGGGGCACGTAGTGACTCGACGACAAGAACTCGGTGTAGAGCTGCTGGGTCGTGCCTTCGTAATAGAAGCTTGTATCTGTTGAAGCTAGGTCAAGCGAGACAAACGGGTCTGAGCGAAGACAGTCCACCAGGCATCGCGCGGTGAACTCGAGGCCAAAGTGCCGCTCTCGAACTCCGAAGTGATGGACGAGCCCGTTGACCGTTCGGTAGCTGAAAACTTGCGCATCCGGAACGATTTCTAGCGAAAACTCACGCACGGTTTGGTTGACGTCCGACTCCGGCGCCAGCCTGACTTCATTGTAATTTTCAACAGCGGGTCCGGCGTATTCGTATATCGTTTTGTGACTGGCTAAAAGGAGCATGGATTGCGGGTGCTCTAGTTGTGACGAATCTGCTCTGCCGTTCGTTGCTGGAATTGGATGAGGTTCTTTGAAGTCATACTATCGGTGCCAGATGCTGCGCCGACTCGGACTCCTCATATTTGCGATATTGGCATCGATTTCGATGGGGCAACAACCCACCGAGATCAGCATGATGGCAGGTTCGGGCTATGGAATTCCACCAAAAGAGTCCACCGCGACCACCGCTCAAATCCGCCGTGCAGTTTTTGAAGAGTTCCATCGAAAGAATCCAGACGTTCGTGTGGTCAATGCGGGCGGGCTCAACCTAGTTGGCCCGCAAGCAGACAACATGTTTCTCATGTCGATGGCCGGAGATCGCTCACCAGACATCTTCTATGTCAATTTTCGGCAGTATTACACCTTTCTTGAGCAAGGCTTTTGTCGCCCACTCGACGACCTAATCGCACGAGATAAAGGCTCGATGGATCGGGTGAACCCCACCGTTGACAAGGTGCTTCGAAGCTTCGACGGCAAGGTGTACGCGATCCCCTTTTTCCAAGTCGCCCTTGCCCTGTACTATCGCAAGGACTTCTTCATTGAAGCTGGACTAGACCCCAACCGGCCACCCAAAACTTGGGACGAGCTTTACGATTACGCTCTGAAGCTGACCCGAAAGGACCGATTCGGATTTGCGTTTTCGAGTCCGCCCGGCTACCACTGGCAGAATTTCGTTTATCAAGCGGGAGGTGAGATTGTCTCTCCCTCAGAAACCGGCCGTTGGCGAGCAAGAATCGCGACGAAGGAAGCTGAGAAGGCGATCGAGATGTATCGTCGGCTGATTTTGCCGCAGGGCGAAAACCCGGCGGTCGGTATGAATTCCACGGACCTTACGAACGACGCAAACCAAGGCAAAGTTGCGATGTGGTTCGGCTACACGAACGACGTGCTCATGGCGTCTACGGATCTGCCGCCAACGATTCTTGGCGTGTCCGCGCTCCCTGCGGGACCTGCTGGTCGGTCCAACGAAATCAATGCCGGAATGTGGGCCATCAGCTCTAAAGTGAAAGATCCGAAGAAGCTTGAGGCTTGCTGGCGATTCATCAAATTCTTCTCGGGTGACGAGGCCGCGCGAATCAACACGACGAAATGTGTCGAGCTGGGCCTCGGAAACTTGGTGAACCCGGGTTGGCTAAAAAAGTTTGGCTACAGCGATCTCCTAGGTTCGGTCGATCCTTCCTACGTCGAGGCAAACGAGACGCTCTTCAAGACGGGACATCCTGAACCCTACGGAAAGAACTGCCAACAGGTCTACACCGTGCTTGATGACGCCCTAGATCGGGCTCGGCTCGATCCGACCATGCCGGCAAGTGAGATATTGCAGGAAGCTGCCGCGACCATGGACCAAAAGTTGCTGGCCTACACTCCGCCAGAGATTCTTGCGGCAAGAAGAGGTTGGGCATACGGAATTCTTGGAGTTCTACTTTTACTGGGGAGCGTCTTTGGCGGAGTGCTCATCGCCCAACGACGAAAGAACCCCGTCGAGGTGATCGAGCGACTCCCGGCAGGAATCAGTCGCGCTTCGATCTACCGGTTCATGCTCTTCTGCGTTGGTCCAGCCGCGCTTACGATCTTGACCTGGGCTTACTACCCCCTTTTCCGAGGGCTCATCATCGCCTTCCAGAACTACACCATTGCCAACGGCACGACGTGGGTTGGGCTTGACAACTTCCTCGACGTCTTCACGCAACCCGTGTTCTATAAGTCGCTTGGCAACAGCTTCATCTATGTGGGGCTCAGCCTGCTGATCGGCTTCTTCCTCCCCATCTTCCTCGCGCTCGCCTTGCACGAGATCCCGAGGGGGCAGGTTTTCTTTCGAACAGTGTTTTACCTTCCGGCAATGACTTCGTCGGTCGTCGTGGCGCTCGTCTGGAGACAGTTCTACGACAAGACCGAAACGGGCTTGCTTAACTCACTTCTCAAACCAGTGATCGAGCATTTTGCGAATCCGGTCTGGACTGCGCTTGGCGGAGCGAAGATCCCGATTGCGAATGACTGGCTAGGGAGTCCACAGCTAGCGATGTTCGCTGTCGTCCTGCCCGGAATCTGGGCCGGTGCCGGTGCAGGTTCAATTTTGTATCTCGCCGCACTCAAAAACATTGCTGCAGAGCGGTACGAGGCGGCAGATATTGATGGCGCAAACTGGATGCAGAAGATCCGGTACATCACGCTACCAGGGATCAAGCCGTTGATTCTGATCAACCTTCTTGGGGTGTTCATCGCTGGGTTTAAGGCGATGGAGAATGTCTTCTTGCTCACCGGAGGCGGCCCGCTCAACTCCACCCGAACCATCGGTCTCGAGATCTGGCAAAACGCCTTCATGTTCCTCAAGTTCGGTTATGCAACGGCTGCGGCGTGGGTGATGGGTTCGATCCTCATCGGCTTTACTCTCATCCAGATTCGAACGTTGCTGAAGATGCGGTTCCAAACTGCTCGCTGAGTTAGCCGACCCGTTTGTCTCTGAGCTTTGGAGACATCAGGGCAATCGCGCTGCTGATCAGCACGAAATTCTTCAGGATGTATTGACCTTCCATGGTTGGGACTACCCCGAAGATCTTGAAAGTTTCATCGGGAAAAAGCACGAGCGGAGTGAAGGTGCCGACCATCTGGACCAGCAGCATCCACAACGTGATTTGGAGTCCGCGATGACCGATTCGAGGTGCCAACAGGAGGCCAAGGCCAATCGCGCATTCGAGAAGTCCGACCGCAGGCACGCTGATGTTCGCACCAATGATCCCAAAAGAAAGCTTGTCAATTGTGCGAGCGACAAGATCAGATGCGGGGCTGCCGCTGGGTATCAGCTTCAGTGCCCCAAACCAGAAGAAGACTATTCCCAAGGAGTTCCGCAGGAGACAGGGCGCGCAGATCTCCGACCAGTTCATGAGCCAGGCGGTGGCATTGATGGGAGCGGTAAATCTTCGGTTGAGGTGCATGGCTAGTTCTCCATTTGGGTGTGGAGGAGAGAACGAGTAACTCGCCTAGCGGTTCAGTGGTCCCAGGTCGTTTGACTCTTGCGGGGCCGGGACCCGGTGACGGGTACCCTTCAACAAGATGGAAACGACCCTTGTTTTGATCAAGCCAGGCGGCGTTCAGCGCAATCTGATTGGTGAAATCACTCGCCGAATCGAAGCCCGAGGCCTGAAAGTTGTTGGTTTGAAGCTGATCCAAGCTCCCCGCGAGACGGTGGAAGCTCACTACGATGAGCATCGAGAGCGACCGTTCTTTGGTAGCGTTGTTGAATACCTGACCAGCGGGCCAATCGTGGCAATCGCTGTCCAAGGAACAAACGCAGTCAAAGCGATTCGCGCGATGATGGGAGCAACGAACCCGCTAGATGCCACTCCTGGTACGGTTCGAGGCGACCTTGCCCTTACGATCGACGACAACCTGACCCACAGCTCGAGCGACCCCGAAGCCGCCGCCAATGAGCTCAAGCTTTGGTTCCCTGAAGGGATCCTCTAAGAGGGATCTCCCTCCCCGGCCCTCCCTCATCGCGACCGGAGTCGTGACGAGGGAGGGGGCGGACGTTCCAAAAAACCGAGAAGTATGATATCGTTATCATAACGATATGATCACCGCGACTTGGATCGGATTTGCGCTGTTGCTTCAGCCTCAAGCGCCGCAGTTTTCGCCTGACCTTGAGTCATTCAAGCAATACAAGGTCCCCGAGTGGTTTCGCGATGCGAAGCTCGGGATGTGGGCGCACTGGGGGCCGCAAGCGGTTCCGATGGAAGGCGACTGGTACGCCCGAAACATGTATGTTGAGGGGAGCAGCCAATACAAGCACCACCTCGCGACGTACGGTCATCCGAGTAAGCACGGCTACAAAGACATCATTCCTCTGTGGAAAGCCGAGAAGTGGGATCCAGAACGCTTGATGGGCCTTTACAAAAAGGCAGGCGCTCAGTATTTCGTCAGCATGGGCGTCCATCACGACAACTTCGACCTTTGGAACTCAAAGCACAATCGCTGGAACGCGGTCAACATGGGGCCGAAGCGAAATGTCGTTCAAACGTGGAAAGACGCCGCAACCAAAAATGGGATGAAGTTCGGAGTTTCCGAGCACCTCGGAGCGAGCTTCACTTGGTTCCAAAAGAGCCGACTCGCCGACAAGTCAGGCCCCTATGCCGGCGTTGCTTACGACGGCACTCAGAAGGAGTTCGCAGACCTCTATCACTTCGCCGCTCAACCTAGAGACACCGGCTGGTACAGCAACGATCCGAAGTGGCACGCGGAGTGGTTGGCGAGAATTACCGACCTGATCGACCAAGTGAAGCCAGATCTGCTGTACACGGATGGTGGCCTCCCGTTTGGTGGCACCGGACAAGAGATGCTCGCTCACTTCTATAACCAGAACATGAAGCAGCACGGTGGAAAGCTAGAGGCAATCTACAACTGTAAGCAAGCTTCTGGAGGTCGCTGGGTCGAAGATGTCGAACGAGGAGTCAAACCGGGAATCTTAAAAGATCCCTGGCAGACCGACACCTCGATCGGCGACTGGTACTACAACAAGCACTGGAAATATCGTGGGGCTGACTGGGTGGTGCGCATGCTTGTTGATATTGTCAGCAAGAACGGCAACCTGCTTATCAATGTCGTTCAGCGTCCAGATGGGTCGCTTGATCCCGAGGCAGAGAAAGTGCTCGCGGATATGTCGGATTGGATGAAGGTCAACGGCGAGTCCGTCTTCGGAACACGCCCGTGGATGGTGTTTGGAGAGGGTCCGGCCAGGGCTCAAGGCGGAGCATTTAAGGAAGACCTTGGCTTTACTCCCGAAGATGTGCGCTACGTACAGAAGAAGGGAGTGCTCTATGCCACATTCCTCGGAGCTCCA
>JBBRHU010000154.1:0-7629 GCA_038222255.1 Fimbriimonadales bacterium
TCGTGACTTTGATTGGAGGCTGTGACTGTGCTTTCAGGCTTCCGATGGGCTCAGTAGAAACCGCAGGTCGTCGCCATGTCTGATCGGCAAATCCAGTTCGATTCCAACCCGTCGGCTCGGAACTCGCATCGACTATTTCGCCAAGATAGACGCTATCTCGGCGGATTGCTCCCTCCCCGACCTTCCAGGACTCGTCAGAAGTGACCAGCTCGCGGGTGCCATCGCGGTATTCAATGTGAAGCTGCGCAATGAATCTGGGTCGTCCGGAAGCCAAATTCGCCCGCATGTTCAGGTTTCCCCACATCCTCATAGGCGGAAGGTTGTACCAGCCATTTCCGAGCACCACGCCGAGGCAGTTCTGGCCCTTCACGATCTGCTGGGTCACGTCGTAGGTCGAATACAGCACAGTGCTATCAAACTTAGTCCAGCCAGGATCAAGCACGTGGTCGCCGATTCGGGTTCCGTTAAGCGATGCTTCGTAGTAGCCTAAACCAGAAATGTAGAGTCTTGCACGTCGGACCTGCTTGCCTGAACTGAACTCTTTTCGAAAGAGTGGAGCGGGGTCGTCTTTGTAAAAATCAGCATCTGCGGTGGGATTTGACTTACCGTCATTGATCCACGTCGCAGTCCAATCCGAAGGATGCAACAAGGCAGTTTCGAACACCGCCGCGTCACTCCAGATCGAAGAAACGCCAGCCCCGTCCCAAATCTGGACTTTCCAAAAATACGACCTGCCTGAGATTAGCGGTGGTCCGCCAAACCCGATGTTGTTCTGAGCCGAACTTGCGACTTTCCCGCTGTCCCAAACATCGGGCTTACTCTTCGCCAGAGCCGCCTTCGACGAGGCAACGACGATTCGGTAACCCGACTGTCGGAGTCCGCGCTTATCATCGGTAGCACGAAGTGTCCAACTTAGTCGAGGGTGTGAGCGATCAACGACGGCGACTCCGGCTTGGAATTCACACCTTAGAGTTTCTGGCACGAGGCTCGTGTTTGTTGTCATTAAGTGCGAAAACGCAGAAACGGTGGCGAAGAAGAGCGAGGTGAAGATCATGGGTGCCGAGCAACTATTTTCCGATCGCCTTGAGAATAGTGATTGGCGATGGCCGAACGCTAATATCGGTCATCGACGTTGCGAATGTGATTTTGCCGTTCTTGCCGACAACAATCGTTGCAGGCTTCAGATATCCCTGAACTTCTTTTCCGACGTAGAGTTGAGCGAGCTTTGCCTGCGGGTCAGACAGAAAGACGAAAGCCTTGCCTAGACTCTCCCCATCCCTCATCGCCTTCAGCCGAGCCGCGGGCTCGACCGAGATCGCATATATTGTCGCCTTTCGATCCAAAAACTGTTGCTCCCACTTGTGTAACTGCGAGAACTGTCGGTGGCAGATCGGACACCAGTCTCCGCGGTAGAAAACGAGCACGACTGGCTGCTTGCCAAACACCTTGCTGAGATCGACATCTTTTCCAAACTCGTCTTTCAGAACCACCGACCGAGCTTGCTTACCCACGAGCCCGACAGCCAGTTCGGCGCCACCTTGATTGAGTGCCTGTGGCATCGCGAGGACAGCAAGTATTGAGAGCATGTTGCGATTATACAGATCGAAGGCAGGTGCTTGGGCTTCTTTTTGATCCGAATACGCTTGGTGAATGGTTGCCAGCTATTCGTATCGGTCCAACTTAGGCGACCATTTCAGCGTGAACATATTACTGAACGGCAGAGAGATGCAGATTTAGTACAACGCCTACTGACGAACAGAGGCCCAGGTTCCGACACTCAAGAGGTGTGGGATCGTTTTCTCGCGCAAAAGAACCCCGAACTGCTATGAATCTCGCGTTATCTGAATCAGAAATGGCAGAGAGTCCGCTGATGTTGATTGATGACAATTGCGGAAATCTCCATCTGCTTAGCTGTGTTCTTCAATGGGCAGGTTTCACAAATTTGCGAAGTTACACGTGTGCAAGATCAGCGCTCAACGACCTCGCAACTTTTGACCCACACCTCATCATCCTAGACCTCTCCATGCCGGGCATGAATGGATACGAGTTTCTGCATCGGGTGCGGGAAGCTGCGCCTCCGAATGCATTTACTCCCATCTTGGTATACACCGCCGACCTTACACCTGAGGCAAGGAACCGAGCGCTCGAGCTTGGTGCGTCTGACTTTCTGACCAAACCCGGTGACGCCATCGAGATCAAGCTTCGTGTCCGAAATTTCCTTCGGACCAGAAAGATGCATACCGATGTAATTGATCAGAATCACTTGCTTGAGGAGCGAGTTCGAGAACGGACAGAGCACCTTCAGCTTGCTTGGCGCGAGGCAGTCGAGTTGTTAGGCGCAGCTTGTGATTATCGAGACGACGATACTGGACGGCACACTCATCGCGTCGGTGAATTAAGCGCCGAAATTGCCGCCGAACTCGGATGCAGTGCGGCTTTTGTGGAGTCGATACGACTCGTCGCGCCCCTCCACGACGTGGGAAAGATCGCAATCCCTGACGCAATCCTCCACAAACCCAGTCGACTGACCGACGACGAATATGAGTCAATGAAGGCGCACGTCGAAATCGGTGCTGCCCTACTGTCGCAAAAGACTTCGCCACTATTGCAAATGGGGATGGACATCGCGAAATATCACCACGAGCGGTGGGATGGTGGTGGCTATTGTGAAGGGATATCTGGGGAGGGAATACCGCTGTGCGCAAGAATCGTGTGTGTGGCCGATGCGTTTGACGCAATGACAAATGATCGTCCTTACCGCAAGGGATGGACCGCAGAACGAGCGCTTTTCGAACTTAACACCTGCGCGGGGGCACAGTTTGATCCTGAAGTTGTTGCTGCAATCAATCGAGTCATGCACGAAGCGGTCACGAGCGACCGAATGGCTGCCTAAATTCTAGGCTCATTCTTTGTCAGGAAGAAGCTTGCCCAACAGGTCGACGAGTTCTAAGATGTCGATTGGCTTTGTCAAGTATTCGCGTGCTCCATTGGCCAATAGGTGCTTGATCTGTTTTGAAGTTGCGTCAGCGCTTAACACGACTACAGGAATTTCCGACGTTATCGGATCCGCCTTCAGCCGTTCCAAAACCTTGTCGCCCATCAAGTCTGGAAGGTGGAGATCAAGCAAAATCACGTCTGGACGATGTTCACGAGCCAACTCTATTCCCAGCATCCCTTGAGCGGCCGGGATCAAATCGATGGCGTCCCAGTCCTTGAAAATAGTGTCGAGCAACCTCATATTCGAGATGTTGTCCTCGATGTACAAAACCTTTCCTCGCTTGCCCTGCAACAAGCCCTCGGATAGCCAGTCGCCCTTTGTCGCGGGCTCGATCTGGTGAGCGGCGACCGCGCTCCGAAGTTCGACAACGAAAGTTGATCCAGCGACTGAGGAGCTAGCCAGGGTCAGCGTGCCCCCCATCAGGTCAACAAATCGTTTCGAAAGCGCGAGTCCCAAACCGGAGCCTTCAATTCCAGGGTCACCAAATCTCTGAAAAGGTTGAAAGAGCAGTTCTCGATTTTTCGGAGATATGCCCTCACCTGTGTCCGTAATTTCGACGCGGCTTTGGCCCCCCTCCCGACGTTCGCATCGAACGGTCACCCTTCCATTTGGTCTGTTGTACTTGACACCATTGCCAATTAAATTAATAAACACTTGGAGCAATCTCTGGCGGTCGGCTCGAACGTGAAGTTCTGAACAGATGTCTTCATCGATCACGACGATAACATTCGCTTGGTCGGCCATTGGCTGGATAAGGTCTGCGGCTTGCTGAATCACAACCCCAATCGGCACAGGTTCTATCGAGACAGACAGGCTCCCACTCTCAATCCGAGAAAGGTCGAGCACCTCGTTGATCATCTCAAGCAAATGCTTTCCGCCTTTGAGGATCGCTCTCGCAGAATCTTTGACTTTGGGGTCATCAAACTGGATGTCTAGTAGCTGTGCATAGCCGAGCACCGAGTTCATGGGGGTTCGAAGTTCGTGGCTCATTCGCGATAAGAATTCGCTTTTTGCCATGTTCGCCTTCTCGGCCTCCACCTTGGCCTGAAGCAGCATCAACTCGGTTTGCCGTTCGCTCGTGACATCTCGCGCCACAGCGTACAAGAGGCCGTCTTCTTGCGGCACCGAATTCCAGGCAAGTGTCCTCCAGGTTCCGTCTTTGTGCTGATGTCGGTTTTCGACGGATCCTGCCATAAGTGGCCCACCCAAAACATTTTCGACTACTCCCGCTGTTACTTTTATGTCATCCGGATGGATGAAATCGGTGAAGGGTCGCGACAGTAACTCTTCCTCCGACCAACCCAAAACGTCTGTAAACGCTGGGCTCACTCGTTTGTAGTAGCCGTACGGTTCAGCGATGCAAAGCATATTGACCGAAACCTTGAAGAACCGCCCCAATTCCTCGTTTGCCTCCCTCAGTGCCTCTTCGGCCCGCTTCCTCTCGGAGATGTCCCTTGTCACTTTTACGAATCCGGTGTGCTGACCCGATTGGTCGATAAGTGGTGTCACCACCACACTTGCCCAGAACGAGGATCCATCTTTACGAACGCGGATTCCTTCTTCCTCGAATTTGCCCTTCTCCAACGCAATTTTGAGTCCGGCTGCTGGCTTACCAAGCAGTTGGTCTTGGCTGGGATAGAACTTTGAGAAGTGGCTGCCGATGATTTCTTCAGCGGTGTACCCTTTGATTCGCTCTGCTCCGCTGTTCCAGCTAGTAACGACACCGCTGGGGTCTATCCTCAGAATGGCATAGTCACGGACAGCTTCGATCATGCGGTGAAACTGATCTTGTGTGGATTTCATCGCCGCTTCCGTGCGCTTTTGCTCGGTAACGTCTCTTACAATCGCGATCGCGTAAATCCCGTCAACACCTTTCAGGGAAGACAGACTGATTGCAACCGGAAACTCTTCTCCGTCTTTCTTGATTCCAACCAGCTCGAGCCCAGACCCGATCGCCCTTGTCGTCGGCGACGCAAAATATTCAGCCCTAACCTTAAGATGGTGAGGGCGGTACTTTTCTGGAAGTAACGACTCAACCGAAGCTCCAACAAGCTCTGCTTCTGTATAGCCAAACATTTTGGCAGCCAGCGCATTCGTGAAGGTGATGATGCCGTCCGCATCGACGACCAGGACGCCATCTGGAATGGAGTCAAGAATTGCAATAAGAGTGAACACTTGACCTAAGTGCCCCTGATTCTGGTCTGGCGTTTGTGAAGGCATCCGCAGACTCAGCATAACATCTATTTCCTAGATGGCGAAATCACTATCGCCCGGGCGACCAGAAATCACGATAAGCGGACATCTGACACGTCAACTCTGTTAACGATTGAACATATCACAGATACAGTACCGGTTGAGTTAAGGAATTCTAATTGCGCATACTTGATTCGAGCATGCAACCCCAAGACGACGAACTCATCAGCTTCGGGGCCAACGGAGCGTTGGCTTTACCCACGACCACTGTCGAGGGGTATGTCGATGGTGATGGAGCCAAAATATGGTTCGCTTCGTTTGGTGAGGGCAAACCTGTGGTGCTACTCCACGGCGGACTCGGGCATGGGGGGAACTGGGGATATCAGGTTCCTGCACTTGTTGCGGCCGGCTATCAAGCCATCGTGATCGACAGTCGGGGACATGGTCGAAGCACGCGAGACAGTCGTCCGTTCAGCTATTTGCAGATGTCAAAGGATGCTGTCGAGGTGATGAACGCGTTGAATTTGCCTTCGGCGGCGTTCGTTGGTTGGAGTGATGGCGCGTGCACCTCGCTCGTCCTCGCCTCGAACGAACCGGACAGGGTCGACGGTGTGTTCTACTTCGCCTGCAATATGGACCCGAGTGGCCCCGTGGAGGAAATCCAATTCGGGCCAACTCTCGGACGTTGTTTTGGGCGACACCAGGCAGACTACAAGGCACTTTCCCCGACCCCCGATGACTTTGACTCGCTCAACGCTGATCTGAGCCAAATGCAGAAGACTCAGCCAAACTACTCTAAATCGGATCTAGCGCAGATCTCGGTGCCAGTAGTGATCGTGCACAGTGAGTTCGACGAGTTCATCAAGCGAGACCACGCGGTGTACCTCTCCGAGACGATCCCCAACGCTTACCTCATAGACCTCCCACAGGTCAGCCACTTTGCGCCCCTACAACGACCTGACGAGTTCAACGCGGTGATGATTGGATTTCTGGATCGGATCTTTTCTGATTGATCTGCAACCATGTGATCATGGACTCAGAATCTGAGGAGAATCGTCCCGAGGATAGCCGGCCGGCTGATGGCGATGAGACAGACTCACCACCGGTTTCCAAGTTCACCGCCCTTCGTGGTATCGCTAAAGAAGCTTTCGCCGCAGAAGGCGGGGGCGAAGCATTCCTGCGACGAGAGCGCGACGCTTTTGAATGACCTTCTGTCCGTAACCCGATTGGGAACGTTACTTCGGGGTCAGATACATCTCGCGGAACTCAACGGTCATGTCCATCCCACCGTGAAGTTGAAGCGCGACCGATCCCTGCGTCCGTCCCTTCGGGTCTTCGATGTCGGTGATCGGCTTGCCGTTTAGCGTCACAACATAGTGAGTTCCGATCGCACTGACTTCCATTTTCGACCATTGGCCCGGAACGAACTTTGACGCGGTGTGTACTGCTAGTGAGGGCTTGGAAACCCAACCCCGACCAGCGGTCTCCCAGATTCCGCCGACGTCATCGATCGCGTCAATCTCCGCTTGAAAACCCTTAACTAACGGTTGTTCTTTTATTCGCTCTGTTCGAAAATAGAAGCCACTGTTGCCTCCCGAAATTCGAAACTCGAAGTGGGCCGTGAAATTCTTCACCGGCTTTTCGTACAGCAGCACGCCCTGAGGGTCAGCTTTCATACATTCACCCTTCAAGACACCTCCTGCGACAGACCACTTTCCTCCCCCGACGACCTCCCAACCCTTGAGGCTCTTACCATCGAAGATCTGATCGCCAATTGCGAGAGCAACAAACAAAGTGAGCATCGCTCATTTTGGCCGAATCTTGGGCAGGAGTTGCTTGGTATCCTTAGCATCTTCAGACCTGACCACCATGAAATCATTCTTAATCCTTGCAGCGCTCGTGCTACCTCTCGCCGCGAATGCCGACCTAAAGCAGATCCAGGGCAAGTGGAAGCCAACTGGTGGGCAAGTTGGTGCGACTAAACTGCCGAAATCCATGCTAGACAAAATGGTCCTCGTGATTAAGGGCGAAGCCTACGATTACAGCGAAGGGAACGGCCACGATATCGGAACCTTGAAGCTTGTCGGTAAGGATGGCCTCGACATTCTGGGCACCACCGGGCCGAACAAAGGAAAGACCTACCTTACGATATTCAAGTTTGAACACGACACTTTGACGATCTGCTACGGTCTCGACGGTAAGCGGCCAGCTTCATTCGAGGTCAACGCGAAATCGAAAGCGATGCTCATGACTTACAAGCTCGCGAAAGAATAGCTACCGAGCAGGGTTCTTGGTTGCGCTAAGCTAGTGCGAATGCGATTGCTTTCGCTTTCCTCCCTTGCCTTGCTTGCAACGGTGTGCTCGGCAGACGAGCCTGCACCGAAACCCAAGCCGACTAGAAATTTTGTGGAGACCGCCTCGGTTATCCAAGGGCTAGA
>JBBRHU010000155.1:0-7603 GCA_038222255.1 Fimbriimonadales bacterium
ACACGTAAAGGTCGGCGACGTCGTCCTGCGCTTCTAGCAAAGGCGCACCTGAAGTTTCTCCACTCGGACGCTGATACGCGTCGAGGGTTTGCTGAATGCGCTGGATCCTGTGCAGCACCTCTTTCAGACACGACTTCAGCTCTATGCTCTGACCAGACACACTTCGTGCGTCACCCTCGGGAGATTCTGTTTCGGCCAGAGTCCGAACAACGAGATCGTCAACTGCACTCTCAATCGCTACGCGAACGTCGATTCGGACGTTGTCAGCTCCATCCCACGAGTGGCTTGCGAGGACATGATCAATCATAAGCCACTGTTCGCAAACCGGCTCTAGAAGGTTGACCGCCTGAGGCGCAAGGACATTGTCGAGGCCGTGGACAACTCGCTCCTTCTCCAACCGTAAGAGCACTGACGCGGCCTGTCGGTAGCCTTGAACGCGGTTGAAGTAGAGAAACGCTGCTCCGAGAGCGACCGCGCTGCCCACGACGCGCCAGACTCCACCAAAGTAGAACCCCGCGGCTCCGATCGCAACGCCCCCGACAAGCGTCCAGAGTTGGAACTTAGTCTTGTGCGACTCTTCTTGGTGGTATCGAAGGGCCGCAAGACCGACGTATGGCGACAAGAATCGCGTGCTCGTGGGCACGTGAGGCGAGGTCATCATCGGCAGACTGCGTAGTTCGAAGCTCATCCAGTGGTTTCTACGACGGAACGCAGTCGATCCCAACGACTTTCCGACATCTCTCCGAAGAAGGAGACTCCAGCACCACCTCTGTGCCGAACGATCTGGATCGCCTTTTCGAAGTCCTCGTCACCCACAATTCCTGGCAAGTAGATCCCAGCGATTACTGGATAATCCACGGATTGAATGTTCTCGATCACACAATCCCCGATCCATTCCACGGGTTCGTTGTAGAAGCTGTTGTAGATCATCGGGCAGACCGCGTCGAGCGGCCACTTATCCCAGTCCTGTCGACAAATCCTTCTCGCCATACGGGGGGTAGGGAAGACCGCGGCTGTAATTCGCTTGTTCTGATCGTGCACGGTCTGAACGAGTTGGAGCACAAGTTCGGTAACGGCGTTGTATCGAAAGTGGAGCCACTCCTGGTCGTGGGCGGGATCGCCGATCGTTAGTGGATCACGGCCGCCTTGCGCCTGAAAGGCAGCTCGTGTGGCCTCGCTGTAGCAGAAATCGTATTCGGGAAGCTCCTCCGTTTGATCAAGCCCGTAGTGCTCCCACAAAGCTCTGGGGAGGATGACGTCGGGGTACCGAACGTAGTCAAGATGAACGCCGTCAGTCGCGGGATGGGCGGCGAGCTCCTCTGCCTTTGAGTTTATGTAGTCAACGACCTCGGGAATGACGGGGTTGATCCATTTGTAATAGCCGACGTAGGGCGGTTGATCGAAGCAACTCTTGCCAGTGCGGCTGACTTGGTACCACTCTGGGTGGTTTTCGTGAATCCACTGGTCACCACGATTCGTCGTCCACATCCAACTATGAAGCTCAAGTCCGGCAGACTTTACAAGGTCAAACTCGCGCTCGTCAATTCCACCTTCGAGAAAGACGCCCTTGATCCCGTTGTGGGAGTATTTTTCATACTTGGCCTTCAGATCCGCAGTTGAAGCATCCTTCTTGATGCTCGTCCAAAGCCAAAACGAAAAGTCAGCCATCCGCCTATTTTGGCGGATGGCGACATGGTCCTACGCGACTTCTTCGCTGAAGGTGAGCTTTATGCCTCGGCGCTGAATCTGCTCGCAGAATCGTGTACCGGTCAGAGCTGTCTCGTAGCGCAGGGCTCCGGTCGGCAGCATCCCAGCGGCAACGTCGATCGCATGGATGCTCAATGAGAAGCCCGTTAGCCGTTCCATACTCGTGAAGCCGGTTGTGTCGCACTGTCGATCATGAATGTCGATTTGAAGTTTTGTTCGAACTCCGTTCTTCATCCCGATTCCGACAGCCCTAACCAAGCATTGATCGACATCCTTGATCTTCGCGAGGGCATCTCCAAACACCTTGTAGAAGACTTCTCTCGGCTTGACGATAACACCCTTCACATCCACAGGATCCTCACTCCAAAATCCAAAGTCGCGGAATATCTTGATCCTTTCGCAGTGGCCAGGGAACCGAATCGTCTTGTATTCGTAGTTCCGAAGCTTCGACTGCAGGGTGTATGGCGCGGTGCTGGTGCC
This sequence comes from Fimbriimonadales bacterium, assembly GCA_038222255.1. Taxonomy (GTDB): domain Bacteria; phylum Armatimonadota; class Fimbriimonadia; order Fimbriimonadales; family Fimbriimonadaceae; genus Fimbriimonas. The sequence continues at coordinate 2,188 of JBBRHU010000155.1, forward strand.
TCCGCTGGTGGTGAAAGCCTCCATCGCTCCGAACCCTTCCATGTTGAGGGTTTCGAGTTCGGACAGAGTATCGACCTTCGTGATCTCGCCATCCCGCAGGAGCACCGCTTGGTAGTCGTACTCCGTGACGAGGCCTTCAATATTAAACGTGAGCTTGTAGTTGAAGGGAGGAATCGGATGTTGGGGCAACACTCCGCAGTAGAGCTTCACCGTTTCGGATGTGTCTAGGTGCTCGATTAGCCAGAGGCCGAGACTGTTCACGAGTCCAGGGGCGAGGCCATTGTCGGGGATAAGCGTCACTCCCGCTTTCTTGGCTGCCTCATCGAGATGAAGCGTTTCCAACGTCACCTCCGTATTCCCACCAAGATCGAGCATGTGAGTCTTGGTCATGATGGCAACGGGTGCAATCATTGGATGCATCCAGTACGGGACGCAGCTGAGGAGGACGTCTACGCCTTCCAGGAAAGAACTGAGTGAAGTGTGATCGAGAGCATCAACAGCGAAAGGTTCGCAGACCCTTCTTCCAACCATTGAGTTGACTCGTTCTGCTGACTTCTGAGCTTGCTCGAATCGAGCATCTCCTAGCCGAATAGTTTTGGGATCGCCGAATTTGGCAAGGTCGAATGCTGCTGCAGTGCCTTGCATGCCTGAGCCGAGAACGGCAAAAGTGCTTTGCATATAGATTCCAGAAACGCCTTTGTCTTGGACTTCACTCGACTCTGGTGAGAGAGTCGAGCGTTCTGGTCTTAGGGTACCAGGGGGGAATAGGCGCCCCTAGACGTTAAACCTAAAGAGCATCACGTCGCCCTCTTGCACCACGTAATCGCGGCCTTCACTCCGCATCTTGCCCTTCTCTTTTGCGGCGTTGTTGGAGCCTGTGTCAACGAGATCTTGATAGCCCACGGTCTCGGCGCGGATAAAGCCTTTTTCGAAGTCGGTGTGGATTACGGCTGCGGCCTGAGGAGCCTTCATTCCCTTGGTGATGGTCCAAGCACGGGTCTCTTTCGGTCCGGTCGTGAAGTAGGTCTGCAAACCAAGAAGATCGTAAGTCGCTCGAATGAGAGAGTGAAGCCCGCCCTCGGAAACGCCGAGTGCCTCCAAGAATTCCGCTCGGTCCTCTTCGGGTAGCTCAACCAGCTCGGCTTCAACCTGGGCCGAAATGACGATTACCGAAGCTCCTTCTCGCTTGGCGATTTCACGCACTCGCTCGACGAAAGCGTTGCCCGTCGCAAGGTCGTTCTCATTTACATTCGCCGCAAAGATGATCGGCTTATCGGTGAGGAAGCCCATCTGCTTGATCGCTTCTTTCTCCTCGGGAGTAAGCACGACCGATCGAGCAGCTTGACCATCGTTTAGCGCAGGCATGATCTTTTCGAGCGCTTCGACTTCCGCAACAGCTTCCTTCTTGAACTTGGCGTCCTTTCGAGCCTTGTCGATTCGTCGCTCGGCGCGCTCTAAGTCGCTGTAGATGAGTTCAAGGTTAATGATCTCAATGTCTCGCGCTGGATCAACCGAGCCGTGAACGTGAATGATATCGTCGTTTTCGAAGCAGCGAACCACGTGAACGATGGCGTCCACTTCGCGGATGTTTGCGAGGAACTGGTTTCCGAGCCCCTCACCTTTGCTCGCCCCTTTGACAAGTCCGGCGATATCAACGATTTCCATTCGAGCGGGAAGAATTGCCTCAGACCCGGAGATCTTGGCGAGCACTTCGAGTCGCGGGTCAGGAACAGTCACCATGCCCACGTTTGGTTCGATGGTGCAGAAGGGGAAGTTCGCCGCCTGTGCTTGCGCATTTGCGACGATCGCGTTAAAAAGTGTCGACTTTCCAACGTTCGGTAGACCAACGATTCCGGCTCTTAGCATGGTGGTTGTGTGCGCCCAGGCACAGCCTTCAATGATACCGGGGTGAGGGCGATTACCCTTGGGATCGGCATGGTAGTGCGCTGAGGCGAAACCGAGATGTCACGAATCACTCGAACCCTATCGATGGTCTGATTCGTATCAACTTTAAGCCCCAAGATGTCGAGACTCACCCCAGAAGCCGTCCGATCAGTTTTAGCGCGCGCGGAGGAGATCCAACTTCAGGCGGGGGCAACCACGTCTCAAGACGAGATTGAACTCGTCGTCCGAGCCGCAACCGAAGCCGGCCTATCTGAAGCCGCCGTCATGCAAGCTCTCCGCGAGCGGCTGAGTTTGGTGAGCGACACCCTTGCGCCAGGTCATCGCGTTTTTGCAAAGTCGGCCGACGGCTATTTCTACCCCGCGCTTATTGATTCCGTACACGAGATGACCGCGACCGTCAAGTTCATTGCCGGAGGAGAGGCGATGGTGGCGAGGGGAGACTTGCGACCAATGAACCTGATGCCTGGCCAGAAGGTCTATTGCCCTTGGAAAGACTGGGGGTGGTGGAATTGCACCATCGTCGGTTTTAACACCCTCACAGATGAGCTCGAAGTTTCGGACGGATGGGGTGAGACCGCCAAATTCAAGGTGAGTGAAGTGCGGCTTTCAAGAAATGAGGGATTACCCCATGTTTCGTTCTATCTGAAGTTTAAGTGGTGGGCGGCGATGGCCGCAGGAACTGTGCTCGGTAGCGCAGGCATGTGGTGGTTCTTGCATCGCTAGCGCAGCAGGGCACCGCGATATTCACTAATGTGAGTAACACCGTCGCGATCCATGATGCCGATGAGGTCGGACATGATGTCTGGCAACATGTGCGGACCGCCATAGATCCACCCCGTGTAGACCTGGCACAGGTGAGCTCCCAGTTTGATCTTCGTCAGCACATCTTCGGCGTTGATGATTCCCCCAACTCCGATCAGCATCAGATCCTTGCCGCAATGCTCCGCAATGTATTTCAGAACGGCATTCGACTTTTCGCGTACCGGCCTTCCAGAGAGGCCCCCAGCCTGTGCAGGATCCCGGGAGAGGCCCTCTCGACTGATCGTCGTGTTCGTAGCGACGATACCGGTCAGGTTCGCCTCCAAAGCGACCTCAAGCACATCGTCAATCGCTGACCACTCCAAGTCGGGGGCAACTTTGACAAACATTGGCCGAGTGGAATCAACCTCCCTTAGTGCGGCAAAGATCTCTAGGAGGGGCGCTTTGTCTTGGAGAGTGCGCAAACCAGGAGTGTTCGGGGAAGAGACGTTCACGACAAAGTAGTCGCCAAGTTTATGTAGGAGCCGGAAGCTTTCTTGGTAGTCGAGTGCTGCAGATTCAATCGGAGTTGCTTTTGACTTGCCGAGGTTAATCCCTACCGGCACAGTTGGCGTTGCCTCTCCAATTCTCATGGCAGCCTTTTGGGCTCCCTGGTTGTTGAACCCGAGCCGGTTGATCAAGCCTTGGTCTTCAGGGAGTCGGAACATTCGAGGCCTGTCATTCCCCGGTTGAGCGTAGTAGGTGACGGTCCCCATCTCTACGAAACCGAACCCCATCTGTCCCCAGTAATTGAGGGCGACTCCATTTTTGTCGAAGCCAGCCGCAAGGCCGAGCGGATTACGAAATGTTGCGCCGAAGAAGTTCTGGTGGAGGCGCTCATCGTCGAACGGGCGAGCTCGGAGCACTCCTTTTTGGATCATCTTCATCGCCTGCTCATGAACCCACTCTGGGTCAAAGTTAAAGGCGACGGGACGCAAGATCGATTCGTAAAGGCTCATTCTCTTCCTAGAACTTCGGCGGGGGTGATGCAGCAGGCACGGATGGCGACTTCCGCTCCAAAGTCCTCACAGAGGTTGTTAAACACATCTACGAGTGTGACGCCACTTCCGGCCAGGGTCCCATCCTTCAGGCGGACTTCTTTGTTGCCGATGATGCACTCCAGCCCCCACATTGTTAAGGTCTGTCCAGAATCCATGCCGGCGGCCATCGTTGCGTCGCTGATCGCGATCAACTTATTGGAAGCTTTGGCCTGAATCAAAATCTTTGCTGCAGGAGGGGAAACGTGGAGTCGGTCATAGATGAGCTCGCAGACGACATCTTGCTCGGCGAGCGCGAAGCCGACCGTGCCAGGTTCTCTATGATGAAGGGGTCGCATAGCGTTGTAGGTGTGCGTCGTGTGACGCGCTCCTGAGCTATAGGCAGCCATACACTCGCCGTAAGTCGCGTTCGTGTGACCTAGGCTTACAATGACGCCTCTCGAACTCAAGAATTGGACAAGCTCATTTCCGCCCGGGATCTCTGGTGCGAGCGTGATGTACTTGAGACGCGGGTCTTCGAGGACGTCCATCCAGCCCTTCTCAGCACCCGCAAAATCGCGAATGTGTGCTTGCGGTTGAGCGCCAGGATAGGTGCGACTAATGAACGGACCCTCCAAGTGAAAGCCCCAAACGATCGGGTGATCGGGAAGGTTGTCGAGTGCGCGCTTAACGTCGTCCAAGCTCGCGGTCACAGTCGTTGGTAAGTAGCCTCGATAGCCCTCCGCTTGAAGACGGTCGGAAAGTTCCATCACGCGGAGCTTAGAACTCGTCATGAAGTCGATCCCGAAGGCACCATGGATGTGTACATCCACGAAGCCTGGATGCTCAATTCCGTTTGTGATCATAGCTTTAGGGCATATCCTCCGGCGTCACGTATGATGACGCCGTCAAGTTCAAGCATTGTTAGTTCCGAGAGGACCAGAGGGGCATCAAGTCCCGTTTGATCGACAATAGACTGTGCGGATGTTGCCTGAGCTGACATGACGGCGATGATTTGCGCTGCAAGCGAATCCGGGCTCACTTTGTGGGTTTGCTGTTGCGCGAGTCCTTTCAGGCCAAGATGATTTAACACATCGTCTGGGTGAGTCACCATTGTCGCTCCGTCGCGGATCAGGCCAAACGAACCTCGGAACGAGGTTTGGTCGATGTTGGCAGGGACGACAAAGACTTCTCGCCCGAGCTCGACGGCGTCCACAGCGGTATGAAGTGCGCCTGATTTCGTCGGCGCCTCGATGACGATGGTTGCGGTGCTGATGCTTGCGATAAGCGTATTGCGGGCAAGGAGGGTGCGGCTGGCGACTCGGGTGCCAATTGCAAACTGGCTGACGATTGCTCCAGACTTCTTAATCTCCTGGAACAGGTCCCAATTTACGGATGGCTGCGGCTTTTCGACGCCGCACCCAAGTATCGAGATAGTCTTTCCGCCACCGCTGATCGCGCCTCGGTGGGCTGCAGCGTCGATGCCCATTGCGCCACCACTTACCACAGTCACTCCAGAGGAGGCGAATGCTTCGGCGAACTTAAAAGCACATGCCTTTCCATAAGTCGTCGCGCTTCGGGTGCCGACGATCGCAACGAGAGGCGAGTTGAATGCGCTGCGCTCTCCCTCATAAAAGAGGGCGGGTGAGGGGAGCTCGACTTCCTGCAGCGTGGAAGGAAATTGAGCGCGCTCGAGGACTCGAATTTGGTCTCCCGGAACGAATGAATCGAGTGCT
>JBBRHU010000156.1:0-7592 GCA_038222255.1 Fimbriimonadales bacterium
GCGTGGTGCTGGGCCAAGAACGAAGGAAAGTTCTTGATGATCTCGCTCGTGTCCGGGTTCTCAACGTGCTTCTCCAATCCGAGGAGGCCCTCTTTTCGAGCAACGTTGAACAACTGATACATCATCTTGAGCAAGTCGAGATACGACTGCTTTGTATAGGGATCAGGCTTCAGCAACCCGAGAACGGCCTTGATGGTCGCCTGCGTGACCTTAGCTCCGTTGGCAGCAAGAAATGATCCGATGCCAGCTCCACCGAGAATGATGAACTCGTTGATCTGAATCAACACCGCGATATTGCCGTGGTGCATGATGTAGCCGACCAACACCGATGCGATCACGATTACGATGCCGATCATTACAAACATAGATTCGTCAACAGCCCCTTCAAGGCACCAGTCAAGACGCTGGTTTCCTTACCAGGATTGTCGGCACGCCGCACGGCAAATCTCACACCGCGTACAATGTCCGAAGAGGAATGCGAGTTCTAGAGGCGATAGGCGATCCGGTTCTGCGGTTTCTGACGTTTGTCGGTGAGTGCGCGGCGCTCATTGGCGAAACCTGCCGCAGGTTGTTCTACCGCTTTGAACTGCGGGAGACGATGAATCAGATGGCGTTTGTCGGCGTCTCGTCCGTTCCGATCGTCGTCTTGACGAGCTTCTTTTCTGGTGCAGTCCTCGCGCTTTACCTCAGTCAGTTTCTGGGCCAATATGGCGGGACAATGTTTGTTGGAGCAACCGTCGCGCTAAGCGTGAGCCGCGAAATTGGACCGGTTATCGCAGCAATCATGGTCTCGGCCCGATGTGGATCTGCAATGGCGGCGCAGATTGGATCGATGAGCGTTACGGAACAGATTGATGCCCTGAGAATGCTCAGCGTCCACCCCACGAGCTACCTCGTGATTCCCCGAGTGGTCGCTTCTGTGCTGATGCTTCCGGTTCTCGCGCTCATCGGAATGTGGACAGGAATTTTTGGTGGAATGCTCGTCGCAGGTGCATCTGGAGTGCCGTCGCAGTCCTTCCTAGACTCCATTCGCTCTTATGTGCAGCTGTGGGATTTCGGCGGAGGACTGGTCAAGGCCCCCGTCTTCGGACTCATCATCGCGATCGTCGCCTGCCAGCAGGGCTTGCGCACCAAAGAGGGAGCCGCAGGAGTCGGTCGAGCGACGACGAACAGCGTCGTCATCTCGATGGTGCTGATTTATTTGTCGAACTTCGTGATGGCGAAATTCTTGTTCTGAAGCCCTACTTTGCGATAGGGAATTGAGCGATGTCGAAGATCCCGCTCACCTGTCGAATCGTTGCTAGTCCAACCGCCGAGAGTTCATGGTCAAGAGCGATCTGCGCAATTGCTGCCTTCGCACCGCTCAGGACGATGTTCTCCATCTCTTGAATACTTGCGCCTTCATCCCTAAGCACCGCGAGAACGCTTGAGAGCACGCCAACTCGGTCGACGTGGCGAACGACGATGAGGTGGGTGGCGATTTCGGCTTTACGAACATTGACCACGTTCGGGACAATTCCGGTCCTCTTGAACTCCTGAACGATTCGAACCGCTTCGCTCGCCACGGCCTCTTGGGCTTGGTCTGTGCTCGCTCCGATGTGGTGGGTGATGTAGACACCCCTAAGGCCCTTTAGGGGTCCCTCGTATACACCTTCGCCGCCTGCCGGCTCGTTCTCAAAAACATCTAGCCCGGCGATAATTCCACCCTCAGTAACGGCTTTTATCAACGCTGACTCCACCACGACTTCGCCTCTGCTCGTATTCACGAAGACTGTTCCCGGTCGCATCGCCCCAAAGAAGGAATCATCGAGGACACCGCGAGTTTCGGGGGTGAGTGCGGAGTGTGCGGAGATAAAATCGGATCGGCTCGCTAGGTCCTCAAGCGTGTCTGCCTTACCCACGCCGAGCGCGGCAGCGGTCTCCGAAGTGAGCCAACGTGAATGGACGAGGATGTTCATTCCGAACGCCTTTCCTCTCGTGACCATTTCTTGACTGATCTGGCCAAGGCCGATTAGGCCGAGAGTCCTGCCGTAAAGGCCGCGTGACTTGCTGTGAGCCTGCTTATTCCACTTCCCAGCGCGAATATCAGCGACGTTGTCGGCAAGATGCCGGTCGCAGGCGATGATCAAGCCGAACGCAAGCTCGGCAACTGCCCGGGAGTTCTTGCCTGGACAATTCGAAACATAGATTCCTTTTGCGCTCGCCGATTCAACGTCAATCGTGTTGAATCCTGCTCCCGCGCGAATGATGAGACTCAACGTTGAGGATTCGATAATGTCTGCGGTGATCTTGGTCGATCGCACAACTAGCACATCAGCGGCGGTCTCTGAGAGGCGAGTCTTGAGGGCAGTTCCTTGGAGATCGGGTTCGCTAATGACTTCACAACCAAGGGCTTTCAGTCCATCAATCCCGCTTTTCTCAAACTTATCCGCAACAAGAACCTTCATGGTTTGGAGTTTACCGGTCGGTGGGGGTAACCTCTCTGAGCACGCCGGGGTGGCGGAATGGTAGACGCGGCGGTCTCAAACACCGTTGGGCTAAAACTCGTGCGGGTTCGAGTCCCGCCCCCGGCACCACTCTCTTCTCATGTCAGAGTTGATCCTGCTCGATACCGATATCGGCTCCGACATCGACGATGCAGTCGCCCTCGCCTATCTGCTCGCTCATCCTTCGTGTGAGTTGCTCGGAATTACGACCGTCACTGGGGATGTCCAGCAACGTGCCGCGCTCGCAGAAATGCTCTGCGTAAAGGCTGGAAAGCCAGAAATTCCGATCCACTGCGGTCGGCGAGACGTTCTCGTTCACGGCCCCGGTCAACCCAAGGTGCCGCAATACGACGTCGTGAGCCACCTCCCGCACCGGCTCGATCGACCCGAGAACTCTGCTGTCGAGTTTTTGAGAGACACTATCCGGTCAAGACCGGGCGAGATCACCCTCCTCTCCATCGGCCCGCTCGGAAACGTCGCCGCATTGTTTGCGCTCGACCCAGAAATTCCGTTCCTTTTGAAGCGATTCGTCTCGATGGCGGGCCACTTCTTCGAAGGAGCGAGGCGAGAATGGAACGTCATTGTCGATCCCGTCTCGTCCTCAATTGTCTACGCAGCCAATCAGCGGCAACACGAATCGGTTGGGCTTGACGTGACGATGAAGTGCAAAATGTCCGCGCCAGAAGTACAGGCAAAGTTCACGACGCCAGTCCTTTCCCTCGTCGCTCAGATGGCCAAAGCTTGGTTCGCCCACAGCCCAGAGCTCACCTTTCACGACCCACTGGCGGCCGCACTAATCTTCCGGCCAGAACTTTGCGAATGGGTGGACGGCAAGGTTGCCGTCTCGATGTCGAACGATCCTTCGCAAGCTGGCACGACAGCCATGGTCATCGGAGACGGACCCGATCGAGTCGCGAAGTCAGTGAACGTAAGCGGATTCTTCGACGAGTATTTTGCAGTCACGTTGGCTTAGCCCAATGATTGACCTACTCGGACCGGCTACCCGCAGGAATTGATCAGGCACCATTGATTGACACTTTTGCCAGCCACGCGTACACTACGTCATGTCCAAATACATCACCGTGATCGTGACGGATCGACAGGGAAACCCTGAATACTACGCCGAAGTCACGGCCTACAAAGACGGATTTTTCACGGGAGGTCGTCTTAATCAAGAGCACACGGATCGCGACGGGAAAGTCACGTTTGACCTAGACGTCTCGGACTCCACGAAAATTGCGTTCAGCGCAAGGGTGAGCGGTCGGAAAGCGGATTCATCCTTCGACTATCCGTACACTCCCGTCTACCTCCGCGTTGAGTAAGCCTACATATTTCGAACAACAACGAATTGGGCGACTTGCTCAAGGAGATTTCGCTCCTGGCTCTCTGGCAAAAGGTGGAGTGCCGTCAGAGCCTGCTCGATGTGTTGTCTGGCATAAGCTTCAGCTTCCACAAACGCCCCTCGGCTTGTCATCCAATCGATGATCATTCGGATCTCCTCTTCTGTGGGCTTCTGGCCAAACTTCTGACGGGCAACGATCATTTCTGCGGGTGAAAGCGATTTGCGGAGCAGGATGAGCGGCAAGGTCGCTTGGCCCTCAAGAAAGTCTCCAGCTCTTTGCTTTCCGGTTTTGGTGTGATCGCCGCGATAGTCGAGGAGGTCATCGACGATTTGGAAAGCCATGCCAACGTGGTGAGCGTAGTCTGTCAGCGCCTGTACCACCTCGGGGGATGCACCGGCGATCATCGCGCCACACGCACAACAGCACTGGACGAATGACGCTGTCTTTTGGCGCAGGACTTCAAAGTGTGCTTCTGGCTCGACGTCGAAGTCACCCCGAAGTTCGAGTTCCGTCACCTCGCCCTCCGCCATCTCGATGACGGCATCAGAAACGGCGCGGAAGATCTGGACATCGCCGTCTTCAGCGAGGATTCTCATCGCTCGGGCGAGGAGTGCGTCACCACTAAGAATCGCGGCAGTGTTTCCAAATTCTGCACTCGCAGTTGGCCTGCCCCGGCGAGTCGCCGCATGGTCAATCACATCATCGTGCAGCAAGGTGGCCATGTGGATGAGCTCCATACAGGCACCGATCTTGAGGGTGCGACTTCTCTCAAATGGAAGGCCAGTGGCGCGAGCAGCGAGCTCCACAAACGCTGGGCGTAAGCGCTTTCCTCCGGCCCTCAGGGTCAGACTCGCCACCGCGCCGACGAGCTTCGAAGAGCTCTCAATCTGATTGTGCAACACGTCTTCAACTTCACCGACAAGCTGAGAAAGTTGCTGAATAAGAGTGGAATCAATCGCTCCACCTGACATAGCCGAAAGCGCTGAGGCGTTCATGGTTTGGTCCCCCAATGGAGGCAGATATTTCCGAAGAAAAGATTGCGGTATCCCACATCCTTGAACCCGGCTTGCTTCATCGATTCGGCAAGTTTTTGCCGATCCCAGAAGCGAACCGTACTTTCAGGAAGGTAGGTGTACGCTTGCTCAGCGCCAAATCTGGCACCAAGTCTGGGAAGGATATGCTTCCCAACGAACCTAGAGAGCCCTCGGACCACGCTGTTCTCAGGCATTGCCATATCCAGAGAGACGAACCGCTTCCCTGGTTTCAAAACACGAAAGATCTCTCGGTGGGTTTGATCAATGTCGGGGACGTTTCGAATTCCCCACCCAACCGTGACGCCGTCCATCGTTGCAGATTCGAGAGGAATCTGCGTCGCGTCGCCGAGGATGAGCGTCGCCGAATCTTTGGACTTGGCTTGCTGGAGCATCGGTTCGCAGAAGTCGATGCCGACAAGAGTTCCCTGGCTCCCCACCCGTTTGCGGAGCGGCAATAGAAAATCGCCAGTCCCACAACAGAGGTCAAGAGCAGAATCGCCCGGGGCGAGACAGAGAGAATTGACAGCCTGCTCTCGCCATTTTTTGTGGAGCGAGAGACTCATGAGTGAGTTCAGGCGATCGTAGTTTGGAGCGATTTTTGCGAACATCTGCTGGACGGCGGCGCGCTTTTCGTCGCCGTCCTTCTGCCAGATTGCTTCGCTTTTACTCATTGCGGCCTGAACTTTCAAAAAAAACTGAAAGCTCATTTAGGATACACACCTTCCGTGCGTGAAGCGCGATCTTTGGGCGACTTTCGCGAAAAGTCCCCAAAGTTTGGGACATCAGAGACCCATCTGGCGCAGAGAACGGGCTTTCTCCGGAACCGAGAATCAGTTCCGGTAAACTGGGTCGTGCCCTCGTAGCTCAGGGGATAGAGCAACGGCCTTCTAAGCCGTGGGTCGCACGTTCGAATCGTGTCGGGGGCGCCAAATCAAACTAGAATCGCTCAATTTTGGCGTTCTTCATTAGCTGGTCAAGGATCTTCTTTTTGTTATTCGTAACAACTTGATCTTTCAGTAGAGCCTGCTCACCAGGGGCGGCATCTTTACCGCGGTATTCAATTCGAAAAATCTGAAAGCTGTTCACCGTTGTTTGGACAGGTTTAGTAACTCCGCGAGTTGGAAGAGTTCGGAGCTCTTTCTGAGTTGCATCGGGGAACATCTCGTAGGTGCGCCACCCCAATCGGCCCTCGGTGTTGATCACCGACGGATCGCTCGAATACTCCGACAGGACTTTCAACCAAGGATCGCCTTTCTGGAGCTTAGCGTAGGCATCGTTTGCTTTTTTGATAGCGGCAGAGACGTCCGCTAGATCAGCAGACTTGGCGCGAATCAGCAGCGTCGAGACGTTCACAAACTCATCTGGTTTGAACGAAGCCGCAGCGATTTTGCTCAGAAGCATATCAATTCGAGCCCGGAAGATCAGCTTGGACTTCGGACTTCCTTGCTCCATCAAAAACTGGTCTAGCGTTTTCCCTTCTGGAATCTGGGCCTTGACTTGCTCCAGCTGCTGGTTGACGGTCTGAGCTACTTCGGCGTCCGCTACGCTGATCTTCAACCGCTTCCCCTCATTCTCAATCACTCGACTGACAATAAAATCCTGTAAGACAGGAGCCGCGTACCACTCCCAAATCGACGGCGTGATCTCGCCCGCCTTGATGGGAATTCCATCCACCTTCGCGATAATCTTTTGCGGATCGACACCTTGTTGCGTTGCAAAAAGGGCAAGTGTGGCAGCGAGAAGGCCTAGGGGCATCACAGGAATTCGGACGTGCAATACCGGCCCAAAGTTCCGGAGAGGTAAAACCTCAGCATGATTCTGGCCGGGATCGCGCTTCTAGTAGCAACTCAGACTCCGTTATCGCGATTCGAATCGGTAGCTCCGCTTCCATCTTTGCCCCCGATTATCATGGATCGGCAAGGATCCGCCTACGGCATCGCCCAGCAGTTTGCACTGAACTTTAGGTTGCAAGGTCGAATGCTTTGGATCGACCTGACCGCGAACCTTGAGCGAATCAACACTGAGGAAAAGATCGTCTCGCTCATGGCGCAGATTAAGGACGTCGGATTTAACACCGTAGTCTTCGACGTCAAACCGCTTTCCGGCGAACTTGCCTATCCTAGCAAGTTTGGTCCCAAGATCGAATCGTGGAAGGGTCACTCGATACCGAAGGAGTTCGACCCGCTCAAGATCTTTGCCCGAGAAGCGAAGAAGCAGCAACTGAGCTTGATTGCCTCAATGAACTCGTTTTGCGAAGGGCATCGTATGTTCCTGATCGGGCCGGGCTACGCGAAGAAAGAATGGCAAACCGTGCTCTACGAATTCAACGCATTCGCTTCGATTGGCGGCAGCTCATTCCCCCTCAGCCTTGGCGTCGACCATCCTGAGGCAGGCAAACTCAACATTTTCTCTTCTGTCCAGCGAGTGCCGAAGCATGGATTTGCAGCAGCTATCGACCGCAATTACGATGTCGTCGAGGTTTGGAAAGGTGGAGAAACTCCCGAGCTGAGGAAGGGATTAACGATCGTTCACGGCGATGACGAGATTGGAAACTCGATCGCAACTCGACCTGGTGCGATTCGATTTAGCACCAAGCCCCTGTTTGTTCCAATTAGCGAAAGACCCGAGCAGCAGTTGCCGCTGATGACAAACCCGTTCAACCCAGAGGTCCGCACGTATCTCAAAAACATTGCAAAGGAGGTCGTCGGCTATGGCGTCGATGGGATCAT
>JBBRHU010000157.1:0-7592 GCA_038222255.1 Fimbriimonadales bacterium
CTGCGAACGGGCTCCGCTGTTCAATCGCAGTAAGCAGTTCTGCCTTAAGGATAGACCTGTGAGGCTCTGGGTAGAACTCAAGTGCCGTTGCAAGCGGAGGCGAGCTTCCAAACGGTAAGTCGTAAATGGCGAAAGTTTGACGAGTCCAAGTCACGGCCCCGGCGGCAATATCGAGTTCCCAGCCCCCAACTTGAGTCAACGCTCCTGCAGCATCAAAGAGGGTTCGATTCAGTTCGAGAGCGAGTTCCAGTTCGACGGCTTCTGTGATCTCGTGAAACTCGAGCACCTTGTAGGGAGTCTCTCCCACACGAAAGACGATAACGTTAGGCTGGTACCAACGCGGTTTGGAGCCGACCACCCCTCGCACTCGGTAACGAGGAAGCTCTTCCGCTGGGTTCACCTCGATGCGAGAAAGGAAATCATTCTGTGATTCAGGGGATAGCCCTAACTCCTGAATCATGGCTCTAAGCGAGGGCACAGATGTTCCACTGCCTTCCTCGATGAATCCTTTCTTCGGCGAGTTTATCGCGATAATCTGTTCGGACTCTGTCAGAAGTGCAGCGAGGTGAGGGAGCTCGCTTAAGAGCGAAAGCAGGGCGCGGAAGGGTGTCAGACTCTCCTTACCTTCCGCATCCAGACACTTTCTGTTGTTCCCCATGAGGCTTTTTGACCAAGATGCGGGAGGAGCGATCAATCCATCACTTTCGCCCTCCAACCCGAATATTGTTGGAAAAGTCAAGGAGGCAAGTTAGGGCAACACAGTACTGTTGCGAGATCATGCGCCAAATATCGCAATAGGCGTGATATGTTTCATCCATGCCTCTTAAGGTCGCGCGAGTAGATGACGCTTGTGAAACTTGGATTGAACCGGATAACCTGCGGTTATGGGAATCAAAGTTGCCATTCTCGGGGCCGGGAGTGTTGGGTTCACAAGACAGATCTGTAAAGATATTTTAAGCGTTCCAGAACTGGCTGACACTCGGTTCACATTTCACGATATCAATCCTCACAACCTGGAGATGATTCGGCAGCTAATGCAGCGGGACATCGACGCCAATGGCGTTCCAGCCACCGTTACCTCAGAACTCAATCGAAGAGTGGCGCTAACCGATGCTGATTACATTCTTAGCTTCGTTCGAGTCGGCGGACTTGAGGCATTCGAGACAGATATTTCGATTCCCCTAAAGTACGGCGTCGACCAATGCGTTGGCGACACTCTCGGTCCAGGAGGGATCATGTATGCCCAGCGCGGTATCCACACTCTCCTCGATTTCTGTAAGGACATTCGAGAAGTTTCTAAGCCAGGCGCACTCTTCTTGAACTACTCGAACCCGATGGCGATGCTCACTTGGGCCTGCAACAAATATGGCGGCGTTAAGACGATCGGGCTTTGTCACGGTGTTCAGGGTGGACATTGGCAGATCGCGACTGCGCTCACTCTATGGGCTCGAAAGCAAGGACTTATCGCAGCCGAGGAGTCAATTTCGAAGAAGGAAGTTGACATTATTTGCGCGGGGATAAATCACCAAACCTGGTATACGCTGGTCCGATGGCGAGGCATGGACATGACCCCGCACCTCCTGGATGCATTTGAACTTAGCGACCATTTTCGGCAGACCGAAAAAGTGCGCATCGACATGCTTCGCCGATTCGGCTATTATTCGACCGAGTCTAATGGGCACCTGAGCGAGTATGTTCCTTGGTACCGAAAGCGTCCAGGTGAAATCATGGACTGGATCGACCTTGGTTCGTGGATCAACGGTGAAACCGGTGGCTATCTACGCGTTTGCACTGAAGGGCGACGATGGTTTGAGCACGACTTTCCTAACTGGATGCAGGCCGAGCCCCCAGTTTTTTCGCCAGAAACAAGGGGCGAGGAGCACGGTAGCTACATCATTGAATCTCTAGAAACGGGGCGTGTTTATCGGGGGCACTTCAACGTGGTGAACGATGGTGTCATCACAAATCTTCCTGCCGACTGCATTATCGAGGCTCCTGGGTATGTCGATGGAAACGGGATCTCAATGCCGCTGGTCGGCGAACTACCGCTTGGATGTGCAGCGGTTTGTAGCGCATCTGTCTCGGTCCAGCGACTTGCAGTCGAGGCGGCAGTTCACGCCGATGTGAACTTGCTGAAGCAAGCCTTCATGCTGGACCCTTTGACGTCGGCAGTCTGCAATCCGAAAGAAATCTGGCAAATGGCAGATGAGATGCTCGTCGCTGGTGAAGCGTGGCTGCCTCAGTGGAATGAAGAGATTGAACGTGCGAAAATTCGCTTGGCGGAAGGACCGCTTGTTCCAACTACAGACTATCAGGGAGCTGCCCGGCTAAAGACCAAGTCGGTAGAAGAGATGAAGGCCAACCGTGAGGAGGCCAGGAAGAACTCTGCAGAGGCAGATAAGGCGAAAGAGCGTCCAGCTTCGAAGTCGTCCTAAAACAAAAATGGCCCTGGTCGAAGTCGACCAGGGCCATCATAGAGTTGATTACTCTTCGTCTTCAGTAGGAGCAACCGGTGCAACAGGTGCGACGATAACTTCGACTTCAACCTTTTTCGAAGCTCGCTTCTTCGGAGTGTTGGAACCAATTTCAACACCAACTGCTCCCTGAGTGAAGGCAGTCTTGATGCGGATTCTTCGGCTAATGTCGCTACCAGCGACAGTTGACCAGTTGACTCTCTCCAGGGCCCATTGCCATCCGAGATCGTTCGGGTTGTAGGAATACTCGACTCCGTCGGAGAGCACGTCGCTCAAAAACGTTTTGAGATCATCTCGTCCAGCAAGCACTCGCTCACCGGCATTGATATTGGGCATCAGTCCCACGTTGATGGCAATCGGTTCCTCTTCAGGAGCTGACTTGCTAACGCGCTTGGGAGCGTTTGCCTCGATCGCTTCCTGAGTGATCTTAATGTGCGGCAACATCGCCTCGGAGAGCTTTTCAACATCCTCTGGCCAGACGAACTGCTGTTCTTCGTAAATGGCAATCGCTTGGTGGCCGGTTTGCGTCAATGCTGTAGCAATAAGTGCTGCATCCGTCGGCATCAATTTGGTGTAGGTCTTGCGGACCTGGTCAAGCGCACTCTCGAGTTTCGTCAATTGAATCGTGATCAAGCAGGGATTCTCCTCAAACCTAGTGGCGCAAGTGCGCCATAATCCCAGATTGTACCCTTGCGAGGCTTTGCCTCTCGGGAGCGGTGAGGCATGATGCGAAAGATTGTTGGTGTTCTGGCGGCGATGGCTGCGTTTGGCGTAATCGGCTGTGGTGACAAAGCCCCAGATTCAGCTTCCACCGCCGGTGGCGATAAGCCGGTAAAGAAAGAAGGCGGAGCCAAGATGAAGGTCGGGTTGGTCTTTGATAGTGGCGGGCGCGGCGACAAATCGTTTAACGACGCGGCGTATCACGGTGTCGAACGCGCAGAGAAGGAACTCGGCGTCGAGCAAAAAACGATCGATAGTAAGAGCGAAAAGGATTATGAGACCAATCTTGACGCTATGGCTCAAGCTGGATGCGAGGTCGTGTTCGCCGTTGGTTTCTCTCAGAAGAAGGCCCTTGAAGTAGTGGCTAAGAAGTACCCGAATGTGAAGTTCGGACTCATCGACGATGAACTCAAAGCGGATAACGTTCGATCGCTCGTGTTCTCAGAGGAGCAGGGAAGCTTTCTCGCCGGCTACCTCGGAGCGCTTGTCAGCAAGACTGGGAAGCTAGGTTTTGTAGGTGGAGTCGAAGGAGCCCTCATCACCAAATTCGAGACGGGATACGCCGCCGGAATTGCTTACGCTGGCAAAGGCGAGTTGCTTCCGCCAAAGTATACGGGTGGTTGGAGCGATACCGGTCTGGGAAAGGCCGCAGCAGAGACACTCTATAGCGGTGGTGCAGACATTGTCTACCACGCGGCAGGTCGGTGTGGTCTTGGCGTGATTAACGCTGCATCAGCGAGCAAGAATTTTGCAATCGGCGTTGACAGCGATCAGGATGGAGAAGCACCGGGCCACGTCTTGACTTCAATGATCAAGCGAGTCGATGAGGCGGTCTATCAAACGATTGCAGATGCGAAGAGCGGCTCATTTAAGGGCGAGACTCGACGATACGACCTTAAAATGAAGGGCGTTGGGCTGAGCGAATTCAAGTACACGAGGGACATCATCGGAGCCGAAAACCTCAAGAAGGTAGACGATGTGACGAAGAAGATTGAAAGCGGTGAGATTGTAGTTCCCGCGACGAGAGCGGACCTAGAAAAGTTTAAGGCGACTCTCAAAAAGTAAACAAGCTGGCCCCTTCTGCAATGTCTGCGGAAGGGGCTTTTTGCGACCGAACCTTAGAAGGAAACGTCGACGGCTTGCTCGCTGCCCGTCTCTGCGCTCTTGTAGATCGCATCGAAGATAGCGTTGAGGATCAGGCCGTTCTTGCCCGGCACTGGGCTGGGGTCGCCGTTTTGTATTGCCTTCACGAACGCTTGAACTTCTGCGGTGTGAGAGCTCTCGACGTGCGGAATGTTCGCGGGCTTGATGTTGAACAACTGCCGATCTTGCTCGGTGAAGATGTTGATCGAATCGTTGCCGCCACCCGGCTTGACGATCGCTCCCGCCTTCGTGCCGAAGAGCTGAGTCTCGAACGGATCTCCGTCGAGGTTGCCCATGAACGATGCTTCAAGAGTGATGACCGCGCCATTATCAAACTTGATCTGCCCGACTGCAAAGTCTTCCACCGTAAACTTCGCTCGGTCGTAGTCGCCCCAGGGGTTGAATAGCCCAGGCGTTTTGCCGAGTGTGTCCCAAGTCATCCCTGTCGCACTCACGGGATTTGGATAGCCCATCAAGTAGAGGGTGAAGTCGAGAATGTGGACACCGATGTCGATGAGAGGACCACCGCCCTGCTTTTCCTTGTCGATGAACACGCCCCAAGCTGGAACGCCTCGGCGTCGCAGAGCTTGTGCGCGAGCATAGTAGATGTCGCCCATGTTTCCGTTCGCGATGTAATCGCGCATGAAGAGCCCCGGGCCACCAAATCGAGATTGGAGTCCGACTTGAAGAATCTTTCCAGAGTCTTCGGCTGCTCGACACATGAGCCTGCACTCATCGGCATTCATGCCCAACGGCTTCTCGCAAAGGACGTTCTTTCCCGCCTTGAGCGCTGCAACTGTGGGTTCAAGGTGATACTTATTCGGAGTTGCAACCGACACCGCGTCGATTTCCTTGTCAGCGAGCAGCTCGTTGAAATCGGTGTAAACCTGTGTGACCCCGTACTTTTCGGCGGCCTTCAGTGCCGTCTCTTTCATCACATCGCAGACGGCAACGATCTCGCACTCTTCAGGAATGCTGGCATAGCCACGCATATGACAGCTCTGTGCAATTCCGCCGGCGCCGATGATACCAATTTTGAGTTTCTTCGCCATAATTCAACCGACCGCGCCCAGCGGTCTTCGGTAGCTTACTCGGATGATGTAGGGCTAATCTAGGTCGGATGAATCCAACACTGCAGGCGATTCTGACCGCTGTTGGCGCACCGCCAAAAAGGTTCCCACCGTCAGGATCGCGACTGTCCCCACCCAAAACACACCGTGCGACATTGCAGGGAATACGGCTTGGCCCTTTGTGTAGAGGATCGAGCTTCGGTGCGCCGCCGAGAAGCACAACTTTACGCCCGCCCAGCCGACGATGACGTATGCGACACCTTCGAGGCCAGAGTACTTGCTGATCAGCCGAGTCAGAGCGCCTGCGGTGATTCGAAGCAGGACCACTCCGATGACCGCACCAGAGTAGATCAACCACAGCTTTGAACTGTCTTCACCTACAGCAGAGACAGCGGCAAGCACGCTGTCCGTAGCGAACGCGATGTCGGTCAGTTCAACGGCGATGACGGTTCGCCAAAATGATTGCGGTTTGATGCTGCAACCCACTTTCGACGCTTGGAGGAAATGCCGCAGGGTCTGGCCAAGGAGATATAGTGCCCCGATTGCTTGAAGCCACCAGAGGTGAATGAGCGAGGCGGCAATCAAAATCGCGACGAAGCGGAAGATGAATGCGCCTCCAAGTCCGTAGACCAATGCCCGACGTTGCTTGTCTGGGCTAAGGTGCCGAACCATCATCGCCAGGATCAGCGCGTTGTCCGCACTTAACAGCGCTTCGAGCACCACCAAGAAGCAGATCACTCCAAGGTCGGAAAGCTGAAAAGTCTGAGGCGGGATCATCTCATAGGGCTGATCGGGCAGCCTATCTCAGAAGTAGTTTACGACGAAAGACTCGTTCCCACCTTGAGTGTGATCAGAATAGGTTGCATGCCAATCTACGTTTACGAGTGCGCTAAGTGCGCGAAAGTGTTTGAGCACGAACAACGCATCGTGGAGTCTGCACTTACCGAATGCCTCTGCGGGCAAAGTGGCCCGGTGAAGCGTCTTATCCAGCCAATCGGAGTGATGTTCAAAGGCAGCGGGTTCCACATTAACGACTACGCACCCAACAGCGGCACCCCTGCAAAAACCCCTGAGACCCCAGAATCTACGCCTGCCGTCCCCGTTCCAGCACCACCAAGTACGCCGACACCCGCTGAAAGTTAGAGTGATTTGGGAACTATCATGGACGTAAACGCTATAATATGCACGTTTAGGCGGCCAATTGCAAAGTTGCAAGGAAGCGTGACAAAGCGACAAGAGGTTCACAACCCTATATGAAGTTTCTTCAGAATGCGGTGCGCTCGGCCCCCGGCCAAGCCCCTAAGCGAGCAATGATGCTCATATTCGCCCTCGTGGCGGCGCTCATTCCACAAATGGCGCTCGCGATGGAAGGCGACAACATCAAGCTCAACTTTTCATCGACAGACAAGATCTACCTTTACATCTCCCTCGGGCTTGGCTTCATTGCCCTCGGCGTCGGGTACATCCTCGCGAAGGGCGTCCTTGCTCACTCCCCCGGCAGTGAAAACATGCGACGGGTGGGCTTGGCCATCAAGGAAGGCGCCCTAGCCTATCTTCGACAGCAGCTCCGAATGATCGCGATTTTTATCGTGGTCTTGTCGGTTGGTCTGTACTTCCTATTCGCAAAATCTGGGCAAACCACGGCTCTTCTCGTGGTGCTCTGCTTTGTTGGCGGTGTCGCAGCCTCCTACATCGCTGGATACGCCGGCATGTTGATGGCCGTCAACGGCAACATGCGAACTGCGCATGCCGCCCTCACAAGCTACAAGAAATCGCTTGAAGTGGCATTCCGAAGCGGTGCGGTTGCCGGAATGGTCACCGTAGGCATGGGACTGATCGGCGCCACGCTGATCTTGCTCCTCGCCGGAGATCGTGCGACAACTCTCCTTATTGGTTTTGGCTTTGGTGGCTCGCTCGCCGCGCTGTTTATGCGCGTCGGCGGTGGCATTTTCACTAAGGCTGCTGACGTCGGTGCAGACCTCGTCGGCAAGGTCGAAGCTGGAATCCCAGAAGACGACCCCCGCAACCCAGCGACCATCGCAGACAATGTTGGCGACAACGTTGGTGACTGCGCTGGAATGGCCGCCGACATCTTTGAGTCCTACGAAGTTACGCTGGTTGCAGCGATCGTTCTTGGAGCTGCATGCTCAGCGATCTTTGATCAGCCAACCTGGACTCGACTCAT
>JBBRHU010000158.1:0-7566 GCA_038222255.1 Fimbriimonadales bacterium
CTCGCCTCGGCCAACAATGAGCCTGACCGACTACACTGACAACGAGCTTCGATACACGATGCTTAAGCAGACAAACCCAGCGCAGGCAGATGCGTTGATGGCGAAGGCACAGCAGCAAGTTTTGCAGCGCTGGCGCCTGTACGAACAGATGGCGTTGATGGGCTAGGTGAACGAGATGCTGGAAGACACTAGTCTTCCAGCATCTCGGCAGGATCGGCTGAAACTCCACATGGGAAGAAAATGAAATCGACTATCGGCACCTGGACCCGAGTTGCGGTGCTACTCGGGCTTTCCTGTTTCGGATGTTCGGGCGGAGGCGGAGGCGGAGGCGGAGGTGTTGGAACCACCGTTCTCACCGGGTCCGTACCCGTGCAGTTCATCACATCGGGGAGGTCGACATCCACCGCTCTCTCGGTGATCGTCTCCCAATCTACAGCTTCAACTTTGGCGATGGCGCTGATTTCGAAGGACGATGGGCTTGATGTCACGCCGATCGGTGTCTCGACGAGCGTCCTCGCTTCTAAAGTCCCGAAGACTTACGACATGCCGATAAACATCCAGTCGAATGGGGCTGCAATTGGAACTCTCAGATACAGATACCAGGGAACGGTGGCGGGTTCAGGGACCAGTGCGATCTCGATTGACGGGCTCGTGAAGGTGAGAAGTGCATCAAGCCCAAACTTCTCCAGTTCCCTCTCTGCAACTACATTTGCTAGTCCGAGCGCGGTCGTTACGTTTCCGGTACGCGTGCCTGTACAGTACCGGGGCGATATTCAAGCTCTGCTGACCGGGGTGCCGGCTGGAACGCTAGTTCGATGGCGACAGCAAGGTTCATCCGTCGTCCTTTCCACTGGTGCAACCGCGAACTTACCCGTGGATACGAACACGTCGCAAGTTTTCGAAATCTTGCTAGACTCCATTCCCCCTGACAATGCAGATCTAAACCTTTCGCTGACGGATGGGAAGTTGACGGTGAACATGCCGTTCGCGCTTACTGGTCCTGTGGGACAAGCAAACTTTAAGGTGTCATCGATTTCAACGATCTTGCTTTGGGCGGTTGGACTTGGCCTGAGCTACAACTACTTCCTGACGATCACCTCACAGAACAGTTGGGCAGGAACAATCACGTTCACGGCTCCTTCGCTTCCGGCAGGATTTAGCCCGGTGTTTGCTGCGGGAGAGAACCCCTTACCGATTGCATCTGGGGAGACAAAGCACATCATTATGCGCCTGAACTGCGCAGCCGCCCCACCGTATCCGACGAGTTTTGATTTTGTACTCAAAGGAACTGGATCGGGTGCTTCGAGCACGGTTCAATCGCTCGCGCTCAGTGTCCGACCATTCCCGTAGAACCTGGCCCTTAGCCCTGAGATCCTAGGGGCTGATGGATGCTTCAACAGATGGATCATCGGCGGTTCGAGTTGCCGTTGAACTTGCCAATAGTGAGTGTGCTAAATGCGGGAGGTGATGGGGGGAAGTCTGTTCGTCGACGTATTGCTCGTGAAGGTCCTTAATACTAAATTCTTGGGGGAGCGAACGCAAATTCGCACGAGTTGCCTTAGAATGGGATATGGCAAAGAAATCGATACCAGGTGGAAAGATCGCCTTCCTTCTCATGCTATTCGCCTGCTTTGGATGCTTAGGCGGAGAGAACCTTTTCTCATGTCAGAACGGCGGTGGCACACTGACGGTTACAGGAACTACGCCCGTCGTCACCCTCACGAGTGGAGAAACGGCGTCAAGTTCGATGGCGGTGACGGTCACTAATTCGATCACTTCAACTCTGCTAATGGCTCGGACAACGCAAGATTCGGGGCTTAACGTCACTCCGATCAACACGTCGACCCAGGTAGTTGCATCTTCAACGGCCGGAACCTATCAGGTGCCAATCCAGATCCAGTCAAACGGGTCCGCGATAGGAACGCTTGGCTTTACCTATCAAGGTTCGGTTTCGGGTGCTCAATCTAATTCGGTCAACGTCAATGGAGTTGTGCGCGTGCGCCATGCCTCTGGGACGAACTTCACCGGAGTGCTCACCCCGAATTCTGTCACCGGCCCAACTGCGAGCCTCACGCTCGCGATTACAGTTCCGATGCAATATCGCGGCAACATCGCTGCTCAGCTAAACGGGTTGCCTGCCGGGACGACTGCGACGTGGGCAAATCCTGGACCCGGTAGCGTGATATCGACCACCCCAAGTGCCAGCCTGCCCGTGAGTACGGCAACAACGCAAAACTTTGTAATCGCTCTCAGCTCAATCCCGAGCGGGAATGCCAACGTCACCCTCAACTTGACGGACGGTATGACGACGCAGAATGTGCCGATTACCATCACCGGCGGCCAGAATCAGGGATCGTTTACGATGGCCGTCACCCCGACCCAGATCTTCTGGCAAGCGGCGCCGACAACGAGTCCTTCGTACACAGTCACACTCAACTCAGTCAATGGTTGGGCAGGTACGGTGTCCCTCTCAACGACCGGTCTCTCTGGTTTGTTCACGAAGGTATTCACGCCGAATACGGGCTCGGTTACATTGGCGGCTGGGGAGATCAAGCAGGTGACGCTTCAACTTGTCGGGTCGCAACAAGCTCAGCTTCCCACGAGCTTTGACTTTGACCTGATCGCAACCGGGACTGGCACTGCGGCAGTCACGCAGACTACTACTCTCGGCGTCCGGCCGCTGACGTAATTGAAATTTATGGTGCCCAGCCCGGTTCGGGCGCAGGCACCATAAATTGCAAGAGTCTGGAACGTGGGTCCGCCCAATGTGAGCAGATGTCCATACTTGAACCGGTCCCCCGGTGTGCGGCCATACTTCACTTCATGAGCGCCCGCACCCACCAGATTGTGAATCCCTACCGGAGCGTCGAGCGGATTCGAGTTCGTTATGGGGAGACGGATCAGATGGGGCATGCCTACTATGCCAACTACTTATTCTGGTTCGAGCAGGCGCGGGGGAGGTGGTGTCGGGATCGGGGGTTTGCTTATGCGGATCTTGAGAAAGTCGGCTATTTTTTGCCTGTCGTGGAAGCGCACACAAACTACAGAGACCAAGTGCTCTACGACGACTGGATTCAAATCCACGTTTGGGTCACCGAAATTCGGCGAGCAACCGTGCGATTTGAATATGAGGTGATCAATGAGCGAACAGGTGCGGCTTCAACTTCCGGACACACGATCCATGTCTTGGTAGGCAACGAAAGAAAGACGGTTTCGATTTCTGGCGAAATAAAGGAGATGCTCTTGCGAGATCCGCGCGAGTGTGTTGCATTAGATTGAGCGCTCACAGCGTAAGATAACAAGAGCACCCATGGAGCCTAGCTGTCAACCGTTCAAGGCCGTTCTAGAAGAACTGGACGTCATCGCTCCCGACGCACCATTTTTGGCGCTGGGCCAGACTGTCTTTTGGGATGAGCCGATGAAGGGAGGCGTTTCCCTCCAAGCTCGAGCCTTAGGCTCTAAGCGCCGACTGATCGCCGGCATTCACGACACCGACTACTTCGCGAAACTGCCGAGATCGAAAGTTCGGTCAGGCTCGTTCAAGACTTTTCCACACAACGACACGACGACCAAAGGTCTGTGGAGTGCGGCAGGGGAGTTTTCGACCTTGTTCGGCTCAGAGACCGTGATCACGAAAGAGGCCCTCCAGGCGGCAGGGTTGCGGACCGCGAAGCTGCAGGCGGCAAGGCCAGGATATCTCGATCAAGCAACGGAAGCTTGGGGTTGGCGAGGAATCGTCTCGCTCGAAGACCCGGCTCCGATCACGGCGCAGGTCAAGCTCGATCCGGTGTTTCGGGAGCTACACGCGACTTTTGATTGGGCGTTGAACACGACCGTCGAATCTCTCAGAGGAGCAAGCGAAGAGGCAGGTAAGGCGAAGCTCAACGAGATCCACG
Source organism: Fimbriimonadales bacterium (assembly GCA_038222255.1). Taxonomy (GTDB): domain Bacteria; phylum Armatimonadota; class Fimbriimonadia; order Fimbriimonadales; family Fimbriimonadaceae; genus Fimbriimonas. The sequence continues at coordinate 3,897 of JBBRHU010000158.1, forward strand.
CTGATTTTTGTGGCATTGCAGAAGGGCCATCACAATCCCTCAGCAACTACTACGAGAGCCTGATACCGAGCTTTTACAAGTTTACTGCTGGCGTCGAAGTAGACCTGGAAACTACAAGAACGACCCGGCTGCTGACTTTCAACACCAAAACTTGCCATCTCCCACGGTTTGAGATCGCTGGGCTTTTCGCGGCGCAATCAACGCGAGCAGAGGCAGCGCGTGCGTACGATGAATCTTTGCAAGGCCCGAGTGGTGTGTATGAACTTTCAAAGTTCGGTACCGGCGCGATTCCGTTTGACTTAATCATTCCTGACGAAGGCCGAGGCACGATCCGACTAGGAACTCGCGGAGCCGTGATCATGACCCGACGACCACAGTTCCTGAGCTTCAAGAAGCCGATCGAATCCATCGCCGAACTTGCGGCGGCGATCGAGGCGAAGTTTGGTAAGGAGTGCGTGCTGGTTGGGAAAGCCGTCTCTCTCATCGGCATGCTTGCTCGGGAACACATTTTTGTTTTCCACGAAGGCGCAAGTTCCTATGTTCAGCTGAGCAAAAAGTTTCATCAACTCCTGCGAGACCGGCTTGGGTTTGGCGGGACGATCCACCCGATCCTTCGCATCCGATACCGAGCGTGGGATGCGCTTGAAGGGACGTGCTCATGGTTTCGGCTTCCCGAGCCTTTCCAACATGCCTTTGGGACCGAGGAGCTTTGCTCGCCAAGCTTCGCGCAGCGCTGGCGCAGCGTTGTCGAGTCGCAGAAAACCTTGCTGAAAGAGCTGGGACGACTTCGCCGACCCACAGAATTGATCGATTTTCTTGACAGTACACACGGTGGCGCGTGGAAGACCCTGGCTCAAGAATATCGGTCGCTCCACGACGTCCTCGCTCTCGTCCAAGAGCAAGTCGACGCAACTCGAAAGTCTCGCGACCACTTGTACAATCGTCGGAGACAGCTCAAGGTGGCATCGGTCACTGCCGAGCACGCGCTTGGTGATCACTTCAGAGCACATATTTTTGGCGTCACTCCCACGGCAGAAGCAATCGCAGAGCGAGGGCGTCTTGAGGGTGTTCTCCATGAGGTGCGAAGGGATTTGCACCACCTGAAGCAGAGTTTCATCGAACTGCGAGTACAACAGCAGGAGGTCGTCCAAGATCCCAAGGTGCTTGCGGTGCACGAGCGACGTCGTGCGATCGAGCTTGAAGCCGAGCTCAAGAGACTCCGACTGGTTCGCGATGCGATCATCTCGTCACAGGGGTTAGAGCGGGCAAGTCTGCGTCCGGGTGCATGGTGGTTCCCGATCGTTTCGCCAGACGGCAAATGGTATCGGCAGACAATCGAGAGTGCCGACTATTACTTGGAGCACCTGATTTGACCGGGATTCCTTTTTGGAAATGGGAATCGATTGCAAACGATTTCCCGCTCTTTCATGCCGACGATCTCGCCTCGGTCGCGGATATTCCCCGGTTTGTGGTCGGAGTATCCGATCGTAGATACGGCATCGGCGGAGATGGCGTGCTTGTTCTGGGGAAAGAAGAAACCGACCTTAGGCTCCGTATGTTCAATCCGGACGGTACAGAAGATTTCTGCGGAAACGGCCTGAGGGTCGCGGCAGCTCATGCGCAGAAAGAGGGGTGGGTTGGCGATCAGTTCACTATTCGCCATCTAAACCGAAACGTACAGGTCTCAATCGCTGGCGATGACATCAGCACAGTGCTTGGCGTCGCGAGCTACGACGGCGAGAAGGTGCCACACCGTGCTTGGGGCGAACTCTTTAACGCGAACGTTTGGGCGGGGATGGATGGTGGTCATCCGCTAAGCCTGTATGGTAGCGCGTTGACGACAGGATCGACCCACGTTGTGATTCCCATCTACGCCTTGCCAGATGACGCTTCGTTCAAATCCGTAAGTGCACAGATAGAAGTCGATCCAAAGTTTCCAGAACGAACCTCTGTGATCTGGTCGCAAGAACTCCAAGAAAACGAACTTCGAATTCGAATCTGGGAACGGGGCGTTGGTGAGACCCAAGGATGCGGAACGGGGTCTTCGGCTGCAAGCGTGGACTACCTACGGCGCAAGGGGCGCGGAGGAAAGGTTCTCGTCCACAACCCAGGCGGCGATGTGACGGTCTCGATGGACAGTTGGGATTCGCCGATTACGATCACCGGCAAATCCCACTTTGTCTTTCAGGGCGCCTGGCCAGTCTGAGGGCTAGTTCAGCGGCTGACGAACGATGTGGTCGGGGAACTGGTCGATTCGAGCTCGCCCCCATTTCATCCACTTTGCATGTCCATCGGCGTAGACGTAGTTGCTTCCACCACTATGTCGATCCTGCTTAATCCATCCCTCGTTCGGACGTGATCCAGACCCCCACTTGATGAGCGCGGCTTCGCCAGCCCACGTATCGTAGTCGTCCTGAGGAATGTAGCTAAATCCGCTCAGAGGATCGGCAAATCCTTCCGAGTTTCGCTCCGAAAACATGATGAGATTGCCGTCTGGGAGGCTCGTCAACATGCTCTCTGTGGCAAACCCACCGAGTGCATTTTCCATAGCGTACCGGCAAGATTTGTGGGTGAACACCGAGTTGAGCAGATAACTCCACATCGTTGATTTGTTCGCTTGTGCAGTGCAGATTTCTGCCGCCGGATTGATGGAGCACTCTGAACCAACCGTATTCGCACCGCCATTGTATCCGTACAACATCGTAGCGAGTTGCTTAGACTTGGACCCTCGGTCAGACGGGCAGAAGAGAGCTTGACGTCCGCCGAGATAGGGCTGGAGCAAGATCGCCCAGGGCTTCTCGGCCTGGCTGTTTCCGAACCCTCCACCGACGCACTGCGCAGCAGAGCTTGGCAGGTTCGTCGTGAGCGACCCATCGTCTAGCACCCAGTCTTCGTGGTGGTGAAAAAGCGCCCCGTCGTTATCGGTGAAGTACGACATCGTGCCGATGCTCATCTGCTTCATGTTCGACAGGCAGGAAGTCTTTTTGGCGGCCTCCTTCGCTTGAGCAAAGACAGGAAAGAGGATGGCAGCAAGGATGCCAATGATCGCGATCACGACAAGGAGCTCAATGAGAGTGAAAGCTCGGGACTTCACTTTGCTCCCCCCTCGGCGGTTGCGAGCTTCGTCAGCATTTCTAGATTCTTGTGAGCGGTTTCGTCAGGGCGGTTCTGGAAGTCGCGCTTTGCGGCTTCAAGTCCGTCCTGGACATACACTCGGTGGGCTGCGGCGAACGTTGCGAACTGGCGGTCGATTGGTTTCACGTGGAGCGGACCACCTTTGCCAAGGGAATCAAAAAGTTTGACCTCTTTCAGATACTGGATGTGGCAGTCTTCGATTGTCTTTTGAGCATCAGCGTCTCGTCCAAGTGCCTTCTGAGCGTCGGCGATGAGAGCCTTTGCATCGAGAGAATCTGCGATCTCAAGAGTGCGTTTCGCGTGGACGATCACATCGTTCCAGTTCTTTTCCTTAGCAGCAACGCCCGCCAAAGCGAGGTGAACCTTGTAGCTTCGTGGATTCTGGACGAGAGCGCTGTTCAGCAATTCGGTCGCTTCGGAGAGCTCGCCGCGTACGACGTGGACGTTCGCCAACTTGGTCTTGAACCATGCGATTGTAGTTTCTGAGACGCCTGGGTTTGCTTCGCAAAGCTTGAGGCCACCTTCTAAGAACCCT
>JBBRHU010000159.1:0-7564 GCA_038222255.1 Fimbriimonadales bacterium
AAAGTGAGCAGCTATAACATCCTATTTCTAGGTGACGTCGTCGGTAGACCGGGCCGAAATGCGGTTGAAAGGTATCTGCCCGTACTCAAGCAACGATACAGTCCCCTATTCACAATCATTAATGGTGAGAATAGTGCGGGAGGCGTTGGTATCACTCCTGACATCGCTGAAGAGTTTTACAAGCGTGGAGCAGATGTGATCACGTTGGGAAATCACGCTTTTAACAAGCGAGAGATCACTCCGTATCTTGAAACGGGCAAGCCGATTGTACGTCCCTCTAATATGCCCAAGTCGGTCGCTGGCAAAGGTGTCGTTATCGTTTCAAAGCAGGGGGTGGACTTGGCTGTAATCAACGTTTGCGGTCGCGTCTTCATGGATAGCTACGGCGATCCTTTTGCCGAAATGGATGACTTGTTTGCGAAGTTGCAGACTCCTCACGTTTTCCTCGATTTTCATGCCGAGGCGACGAGCGAGAAGATTGCAATGGGTTGGCACTGCAACGGCAGGGCAACCGCTGTTGTTGGAACACATACCCATGTGACCACTGCAGACGAGCGAATTCTCCCCGGGGGCACGGCGTACATCACCGATGTAGGCATGTGCGGACCGATAAATAGTGTCCTTGGAATGGACCGGAATGTTGTTTTGAAGCGATTTCTAACAACTTTGCCGCAACGATTTGAGGTTGCGAACGAACCTGGTGTAATCTCAGGAGTAGTCATCAGCGTCGAAACTGGTACGGGTCGAGCAAACCAGATCCAGCGCATCCAGATGGGTGGCTCGTGAAGAGTCATTGAACGGAGAAAATTGAAGTGAAAAAAGCAATCATTGTAGCTGCGGCGAGCATCATGGCCGGGTCTGTATTTGCCCAGTCTGGATCGGCGATTTATAACCCCGTCCGCGATCTGAAGGATCAAGGCATCGTATTGAAGGCTTGGGGCGGCGGCGTTGCCTCTGAGACTGACGAGAACAGTCTAGACGGTGGACGATCGATCCGAGTTTCTACGAAGAACTATTTCCAAGGCGCCTTCATCGTTTTCAAAAAGGCGATTGACCTCAGTAGCCTGTTTGGCGATAAGAACAATCTTCTGCGCATCGCTTGCGCAACTGCAGGGACCGGAACCTCTGGTGGTGGCGCAGTCGGTGGCGGAGTCGGTGGTGCTGATGGTGGCTCCACTGTTGGCGGACCTCCCAAGGGTGGCGGTGGACGAATTGGCGGTGGCGGCGGCGGTGGTGGCGCTGCTGGCGGCGCAACGCTGGGTGGCCCGGGTAACCAAGGTAAAGGCGGGCCCGGTGGCGGTCAGAGAGGACCTGGCGGCGCACCTGGGATAGGCGGTCCCGGCGGTTTTGGAGGTTCAAATAGTGCAGGCGCAGCCCCAACGCTGAAGACCCTTCGCTTGTTGATCCACACGACAGATGGCAAGTTCAGCGAAGCTTACGTGCCCGTGGTTGGAGCGAACCTCAACGATGGCAAGTTCCGCATGAGCGCAATCCCGCTTCAGGCGATCACCGGGTTTGAGCAGACCAACAAGCAAGTTGATCAGATCGGATTGGCAGGCGATGCCACCGCGACTTTCTATCTCGGAGAACTCCGAGTTATCAACGATTCAACGCCAATCACCGGTGAGATTCAGCAACAGTCCATGAACCTGGCGCTTGGTCAAGAAGTGAACTTCTCGGCTTACGGCTTCGGCGGCGCGAGCGTCTTGAAGTTCAGCTGGGACTTCGGCACAGGCGGCGGAACGCTCCAAGAGGACGCAGTAGGTCAGGCAGTTACTCGCAAGTTCCGAAAGGCCGGCAAGTACAAGGTCACCCTCACGATTAGCGACGAATTTGGGCTGAAGAAGCCACAGATGACTTCAATTGAAGTCGTCGTAAATCCTTAATCACTTTTCGCCCGCTCGGGTTCAATCGAGCGGGCGATTTGCTGTCTGGATGTCGTCATTCCATTGGGGTGGGTTTGTTTAACAAACAGTCTTGTATTCTCGAACTTGAGGTTAAGCAAGGACACTGTATCTGCATGATAACATGCTAGAAACAAGTACAGAGATAGGGCTTAGAAGGATATCCACTTTTAGGTCTGCGATGTCGAGTCAAATGTTCGCGTGGTCTGTTCCGTTGCCTGCGGTCTGGACGGCAGGCTTCTGGTTTAGAATAAGGCACTATCATCGGTTTAGTAGCAAGAGAGGACGGGTCAAAAACGAATGCTCGACGAGAAAGCCCTGTGTCGTTGAGCAGAGATCAAGCGGATTGTGACCCTGAATCACGCATCGGTTAAATGAAATTGGCCCTAATTTACGCGAAAACTTCCCCTAATCGCAAAAATTTCTGTTACAAAATAGAGTAAGGTGTTGTAAGCCACACGGTTAGGTTTATTGGGAGTCCTGCGTGGTGGAAAACGTTGGGGTTAAAAATGCGAATTGCACTTGGATGTCGACAGGGACTCTTTGGGGAGGCTCTTGCCGCCCTACTCGAACAACACGGCTCGTTTCAGGTCGTTGCGACGGAAGCTTCCGTCCGCGGACTCGTCACTGCTGCGAAGGATAATCATGCGCACGTACTGATTGTCGATTCAGAGGACATGGAGATGAGCGATCTTCAGTTCCTGCTCGGTGCTCGAGCTTTTGCTGATTTCGCCGTCATGCTGATCGTGAGCGAAGAAACCAAAGCTGAGTTTGCTGATGTAGCCGTAGATCGATTGATCCCACGCACTACCGACGCTTCTAAGTTGTTTGACAACTTGATGGAGCTTGGTGGCAAGATTCAACTCACCCGACCGTTCGTTCGCGAAGGTCGACGAGCTTATGGCAACGGAAACGAGCTCACCCGACGAGAGTATGAAGTTGCTCAGCTTGTCGCGCGTGGAATGCCGAACCGACGAATCTCCGAAGTCACTGCCCTCCGAGAGCAGAGCGTTAAGAACTTGGTTAGTGTAATCATGCGAAAGCTGAATTGCGAGAACCGCGTTCAAGTCGCGCTCAAGCTGACCAAGGGTGGAGTGACCGAAGAGAGCATCCGCGATTGATCGCACGAGTCCTCACTGCACTGGCGCTCATTCCAGTCGTTCTGGGGGCTCTTTTTTACTCAGCGCCCTGGGCCGTTCTGGCCCTTGTATCCGTCTGTGCCGCGATCGGGGCAACAGAAGTCGCCCGACTTCTTGGAACCCGGTCGTGGTGGCCTTTACACGCGCTTATTGCGATTTCACCACTCCCAATGCTCGGCAGCTCGTCCGAAGCCCTCGTGCTTTGGAGCGCGCTCGTGTCCGTCGGCTTTCTGCTCGCCCTCGCGGTTGTTAAGCAAGGGAAGAAGGAAGCTCCGATGCTTCCTGTCCTTGAGATCTGTGCTGGCCTTTGGGTCACGGCGCCTCTGATGCTCCTGGTTGTAGCGCACGCGCTGACCGCGCATGACAAAACCTGGGAGATCCGAAATCCCGTCCTCTACGCAATCGTGCCCCTATGGATTGGCGACACGATGGCGATCTTCGCTGGCAAAGCTTTTGGCAAGACACCCTTGGCCCCCACTATTTCCCCGAAGAAGACGGTTGAAGGCGGCGTCGCGAACCTTATCGGTTGCATTGCTGGTGGCTTTTTGGTTGGTTGGTGGACTAAGCAGCCGATCTACATCGGCTTGATCGCAGGCATAGCGGCTGGGCTTTTGGGTCAGATGGGTGATCTATTTGAGAGTTGGGCTAAGCGTCGCGCAGATGTCAAGGACAGTGGCACTCTCCTCCCGGGTCACGGTGGAATTCTCGACCGTATCGACAGCATTCTCTTCACGGCGCCAGTCGTCACGTGGGTTCTCCTCTTCACAATCAAAGTAAGCTAGCCACCTGTGAAAGCGATAGAAGTCAATGACCTGCGAAAGGTCTACGCCACCACCAAAAAAGCCCCTGGCGTACTCGGCTCTATCAAGTCATTGTTCAAGCCAGAAAAGGCCGAAGTCGTTGCGGTCAAGGGCGTTTCGTTCTCGATTGACCAAGGTGAGATCGTTGGATTTCTTGGCCCGAACGGCGCTGGTAAGACTACAACTCTGAAGATGCTGAGCGGGGTACTGTACCCTACTTCTGGTTCAGCAAAGGTGCTCGGCTATACCCCTTCAGACCGAAAACACGAGATGCAACGCCAGATCTCGCTCGTTATGGGCAACAAGGCTCAACTCTGGTGGGACTTGCCCGCGTGGGATAGCTTCGTGGTCCAGCGCGATCTGTACGGGATCGAGCCAAAGCTGTTTAAACAGCGGCTTGACCGGCTCATCGAGACGCTCCAACTCTCGGACAAGGTCAACACGCAAGTCCGCAAACTGAGCCTTGGCGAACGGATGAAATGCGAGCTTGTCGCGGCGCTTGTCTATTCGCCAAGAGTCATCTATCTTGATGAACCCACGATCGGGCTTGACGTCGTGAGCCAAAAGAAAATTCGTGAGTTCTTGAGGGACCTTCATAGTGAGGAGAACTGCACGATCATCCTCACGTCGCACTACATGCAAGATGTGGAGGAGCTCTGCGAGCGGGTGATCGTGATCGACCAAGGGTCGCTGATGTTTGATGGGTCGCTTCAAGCCCTCGGTGAGAAGTTCCAAGATGGGCGACGGATTCGGTTGGTTCTGGCAAATCAGGTAGCGAAGGGGGTCCTGGAAGGATACGGCGCGGTCGTCGAGTACAACGAAAACCAAGTCACCCTCGAAGTTCCCAGAGCACAAACCGCCCAAATTGCCGCTCGAGTCCTCTCCGAACTCCCCGTTGAAGACATCTCAATCGAGCCGGTTGACATCGAAGAGGTCATTCGAACGATGTTCACGAAGTGATTGTTTCACGTGAAACACTCTGGTGTATCATTTAAGAACTCTTTCACGACAGGAAAAGAGGTTCTGACATGACGAATATGAGTGAAATGCCGACGCGCTACGACGCGTCGTTATCTGAATCTAAGTGGTATCACGCCTGGGAAAACGCTGGGCTGTTCAAACCTGATGCCGACAAATCGAAGCCGATCTTTACGATCACGATTCCTCCTCCAAACATCACAGGCTCGCTCCACATGGGCCATGCCTTGTGTTATCCGCTCCAGGACCTGATCGGTCGCTTTGAGCGGCTCAAGGGCAAGCGGGTGTTGATTCTCCCCGGACAAGACCACGCGGGCATTGCGACGCAGAGCGTGGTCGACAAAAAGCTCCGACGGGAAGGCACGAGCGCAGCGCAGATTGGGCGAGAGGCGTTTGTCGAAAAGGTCTGGGAATGGAGAAAGGAGAGCGGCGACACGATCCTCCACCAATTTCGAGCGCTCGGTTGTGCCTTTGATTGGAGTCGATCGCGATTTACCTTTGATGACGCGTACGTTCAAGCGGTGCTCAAGGTCTTCATCGACTGGTTCGAGCGCGGGCTGATCTACAAGGGAAAGCGAGTTGTCAACTGGGATCCTAAGCTCCAGACCAGCGTGAGCGACATCGAGACCGAGCGGCAGCTGATCAAGGGCAAGCTCTACCACGTGCGCTATGCGTTCGCAGATGGGTCGGGTGAGGTCATTATTGCAACGACTCGTCCGGAAACGATGCTCGCCGATGTGGCAGTTGCTGTTCACCCGAGCGACGAACGATACCGGGGCAAGGTTGGCAAAACGCTGATTCTCCCCTTGGTGGGTCGGGAAATTCCGTTGCTTAGCGACATGTATCCAGATCCTGAGTTCGGCACTGGAGCTGTCAAGATCACGCCTGCTCACGATGCCAACGACTATCAGGTCGGACTTCGGCACAAGCTCGACATGCCCGTCATCCTGGACGAAACAGCTCGCGTCAAGATCGACGAGGTGATTGACCATGCATCTGACGCAGGAAAGGAATTCCTCCTTTCGATCCGAGGCGCTTCGCGTGAGGAAGCTCGAAAGATCGTGGTCGAGGCACTTGAAGCTCAAGATCTTCTCGTGAAGGTCGAAGACCACGAAATCGCGATCTTGCTCAGCGACCGAAGCAAAGATGTCATCGAGCCCCTGCTGAGTGAACAGTGGTTCTGTGACCAACCTACGCTTGCCAAGCCAGTGATTGATGCTGTGAAACGGGGAGAAGTGACCTTCCACCCGGCACGGTATGAGCGCATCTTCCTGGAATGGATGGAGAACATCCGCGAGTGGTGCATTAGTCGGCAGCTTTGGTGGGGACACCGGATTCCGATCTATTACACCGAAGACGGCACTGCCATTGCGGCCCTTAGCTGGGATGATGCCGAAGCCAAGGCAGGATCGAAGATCGTTCGGCAAGAGGATGACGTGCTCGACACCTGGTTTAGCTCTGGACTCTGGCCGTTCGCGACGCTCGGTTGGCCCGAGCAGACCGAGGACCTTGAGGAGTTCTATCCCACGCAGACGTTGGTGACTGACCGAAACATCATCAACCTGTGGGTCGCCCGAATGATGATGATGGGCTATGACCTCGTGGGTGCCAAGCCGTTCTCGGACGTGGTCATCTATGCCACGGTGCAAAACGAGAAGGGCCAGCGTATGAGCAAGAGCCTCGGGACTGGCGTTGACCCGATGGAAGTGATCGAGAAAATCGGTGCGGATGCGTTGCGGTGGACCCTGCTCAGCCAGACCGGCGAGAATCAAGACCTTCGGTATAGCGAGCGAAAGACCGAGGAAGCGCGGAACTTTGCGAACAAGATCTGGAATGCGACTCGATTCGTCCTGATGAACGTGACGAACGGCAAGCCCGAGAAGCCAGCCTCACTCGAACCGGTCGATCGTTGGTTGCTCAGTCGACTGGTTCGGTGTGAGCAGGAGGTTCGTGCTGCCTATGAGGGTTACGACCTCATCACTGCGTGCCAATCGCTCTATCGATTCTTCTGGAACGACATCTGCGACTGGTACATCGAGATATCGAAGTCAAGGTTGCAGTCGGAAGCCGACCGGGAGACGCCGCAGTGGGTGCTTTTGACGGCGATGGAAGCCTTCTTTGTGATGCTCCATCCCGTTATGCCGCATCTCACCGAAGAGCTTTACTCGTTCTTGCCGATCGAAGGGAAGGCTCCGTTCGTGATGCAAGCGGCCTGGCCCGTGCTCGATGCTTCTCTTCTTGATGAGGGAGCAGAGGCTGAGCTGAATCGAGTCTTTGATGTCGTGCGTGAGCTCCGTGCGCTTCGTGCGTCGCTCGACCTGGCCGCGATGAAGAAGCTGGATGTAGCCTATTTTGAAGGTGAACTCGGCGCCAACGCTTCGGTGGTGGCGAGCCAGGCGTGGGTGCTTGATCTTCGGGAAGGTCGGCCGACGGAGGGCAAGTACATCTCTGCCACTGCATCGGGCATTGACCTTCACCTTCCGATCGGTGAGCATCTCGACCTTGCGAAAGAGCTTGGCCGACTCGACAAAGAGAAGGCGAGGTTGGAAGGCGAACTTGCAAAGCTTGATGTGCGTTTGTCGAATCCTCAGTTCACAGAAAGGGCGAAGCCAGAGATCGTCGCAAAAGAGCTAGAGAACCAACAGTCGATGCGCGAGCAGCTGACCAAGGTGATCGAGCGAATTCGGCTGTTCTCGTAAACCCATGAGATCCCGATGATGAGTTCCTCAGTTCAAATCATCGG
>JBBRHU010000160.1:0-7561 GCA_038222255.1 Fimbriimonadales bacterium
TTGCCGTGCGAGACTGGCTCCTAAACCGTGCGCCTAAAAACTTTGAAGGTCGACTTCAAGTTCGTGCCTACGGTCAGACAGTGCCAATCGCCTCGAACGATTCAGGCTCGGGACGCTCGGCTAACCGACGCGTTGAGATCAAAATCAGCACGGTCAATTAATGTCAACCAAAACCGAGGAAAAGCCTAAGGCGGATCAGAAAACCTCTGGTCCGCCCAAGCGGGTTGGTGGAATCCTTCAAGCGTTCTCGCCAAACCGAATCGTATCTCCGGGGACCATGAGGGTGATCGTCGTAATCCAGGTGATTGCGTTTATCATTCTCTGGTCGACTTCCAGCTTTAAGATTCTGCCGAGGCCAGGCGAAACTTACGCAGCGTTCACGCAGCTGTGGGCGCGTCAAGGTCTTGGTCAAGAGCTCCTCACGAGCTTTCAGCTTAATCTCACCGCCCTGGCATTTTCGGCCGTTATCTCCCTTGGTTTGGCGTATTTGACAGTGCTGCCATTCTTCCGACCGTTGGTCTCTGCACTGAGCAAGGGCCGGTTCTTGAGCCTCGTCGGATTCTCATTGCTATTCACGCTCACACTTGGCGATGGACACAGGGTCAAGTTGGCCCTGCTGGTGTTTGGCATGACAGTGTTCTTTCTCACGTCCATGGCGTCGGTCGTTAACGAAATTCCGAAGAGTGACTTTGACTACGCCCGGACGCTCCGAATGTCGGAGTGGAGAGTCGTCTGGGAAGTCGTGATCTTGGGGACCTTTGACAAGGCCCTTGAGGTCACTCGCCAAAACGCGGCAATCGGGTGGATGATGCTGACGATGGTCGAAGGAATATCGCGGTCGGAGGGCGGAGTTGGCGTGTTGCTGCTCAATAACCAGAAATACATGAAATTAAGTGAAGTCGCCGCGATCCAAATCACGATCCTTCTGATCGCTCTTGGGCAAGATGCAATCATCGGTGTCATTCGTCGATTCCTGTGTCCTTACGCCTTTGTTGGCCTGGAGAGGAAATAGCGATGGCAGGCTTTTACTACGAAAAACTTGAGGTGTTACTCAAAGCCGAAGGGGTCTGTCTTGAGCTCGGCGGGCGACCGATCCTTCGTGATCTCGAACTGGAACTCAGAAACATCTACCGACCTGGGCTGAAGCAGGGGCAAGTTGTTGGATTATTGGGTCCGTCTGGCATGGGCAAGACTCAACTATTTCGTTTGCTTTCCGGCCTCTCTCTGCCCGACAGTGGCACGATCGTGACGGGTGATGGAACGCATGTCCGGGCAGGAAAGGTCGGAGTCGTCGCACAGAGCTACCCCTTGTTTGCCCACCGTAGCGTGTCTAGCAATCTCCAGATGGCCGGAGTCCTCGGCGGACATTCAAGGGAAGAAGCTGAAAAGAAGAGCCGTTCGATACTTGAGCGATTTGGACTTAAGAATGAAGGTGAAAAATATCCTTCCCAACTTTCTGGTGGCGAGCGGCAAAGGGTCGCTATCGCTCAACAGTTCCTCTGCAGCGAACACTTCTTGCTGATGGACGAGCCGTTCTCGGGCCTCGATCCACTCGCGCTCGATGCTATCTGTGAATTTATTTTGGAGGCTGCCTGCCTAGATGAATTGATTTCCCTAATCGTAGTCACTCACGACATCGAAGCCGCGGTTCGAGTTTGTGACACTTTGTGGCTCCTTGGTCGGGAGCGTGATGCGAGTGGTAATGCGATTCCCGGTGCCAATATTCGACACGTCGTCGATCTCATCGAACCTGGGCTGGCTTGGAAGAAAGGGATCGAGGATACTCCGGAGTTCTTTGCCAAGGTGAAGGAGATCAAAAAGCTCTTTGCAACGCTTTAGCACTGTCTCACTGCCATACTCTTTGGATAGGTCTGCCTGCGCGTGAGTATCGATCCCACAAGCCTTCAGCATAAGAGCGTGCGCACCAAACTCCAAACCGCGTTCACTGAGGCCGCGAATGTTGTGGGGGTGGCTGGGGTTTTGGCCGCTTCGCTGGCGCTATTAAACCCAATTCCATTTCTTGTTGGTCTTGTCCTTGAGTCGGCCTACCTGCTCTTTGTGCCTGACTCAAAGTGGTTTGCAAAGCGGCTCGACAAGAAGTTCGACGAGCAGATTCGGGCCCAACGTCGTGAATTGAAAAACCGGGTGTTTCCAAAGATTCGGCGTGAAGTCCAAAGCAAGTATGAGTGGCTGGAAGGAGCGCGATCAACGATCGAGAACCAAGCGACCACCGAAGACCCGTGGTTCAGCGAGGCTCTCAGGAAACTTGACTTTCTCCTTGAAAAGTACTTGCAGTTTGCAGATCGCGAGTCGGCATTCTTGAATTACCTTGTCCTCGTCGCGAACGAGTCGTACAGCAACCTAAGCAAAGACCAGATCCGACGGCTTCCTGAATTTGTGAACGACGCCCGGAGTCGGGTCACTCGCGACGATCCGCCGAGTGAGGCAATCTCGTTCTCTCACGCCGAAGCGAGTGCGCTTGTCAAGGTGATCGAGGACTACTACTCGTCAGAGATTGACGACTTGAACGAGAAGGCCACGGGCGAAGTCGTGGTGGCGACCCAGAACCTACTCCAAAAACGATGCGAGGTTCTCGGTCGTCGTAAGGAGTTCGTTGTCAGGCTCGGTGAGATCTTGATCAATCTCCGCCATCAGATGGATCTCATTTCGGAAACCTTTGGGTTGATTAACGACGAGATCCGGGCGCGATCTCCGGAACAGGTGCTGGCAGATATTAACGATGTCGTCAATCAGGCGACCTCGCTCACCGACGCCATCGACGAAATCACACCGACGGATCAGTTGGTTGCTAAAATTGGATAAGCCATGAGTCTCAAAAACGCACTCCGTAAAGCCGCCTCGCTGCTGGTTGAACTTCCGCCGGAACAAACTTCCTACGAACCAGTTTCGTCTGATACGCCGACGCCGGAAACATCTCGGTATGCGCAGCGAACAGTCGAACAAGTGGTTGCTGCCGCACCCGGGCCAAACCTTGACCAGATTAAGGTGCCTGACGATGTAGCCAAGACTCCGCCCGTTAACGCAGACGGTTCACCGAATTTCGAAGTCATCTATCAGCAAGCAGGTGTTCCTCAAGTTCCGTTCGGCGCGGATGAGGCACTCGGAGTCATTCAGTCCTTGCCCGCAGATCTATCCATGGACATCAAGCGACGAACCGTTGGAGCTACGCTCACCGCGATGGGTAGGGCGATGGGAGTGAGCACGAATTCGGTCGTTGCAGATGCATCGCGAAAACTCGCAGCTCTCGCGTCGTTTGAAGAGCAACTTCGTGGGCAGACTGGCCAGTATGTGATGGCGGCGAATGGTCAAATCGACCAACTGAAGGCGCAGATTGCGGAATACGAACAGCGCATCGCCACTGCAAATACGAAGCTAGAGCACGCTGGAAAGTTGATCGATGAAGAAGCTGATCGCGTGGACGACGTTCTTGAGTTCTTCACCCTCGACGTGGCTCCAAGTCGCAACGCGGCTCAATAAGCCGGACCGTCCAAGGTGCGGTGTTGTCTAGACGGCTGTGCTAAGCTCTGGCCATGAACCGCCGTGAATTCATGGTGGGTGTTGGCAGTGTTGCCTTCGCCGCAACGCTGCCGGATTGGATGTCCGCGAAGATCCCGACTCACATCGCGCAAGCGAAGCAGGCGAGCTTCATCCCAGTCGATAAGGGATTCTCAAAGGAGTGGCTCAGTTCGCTTTCTCACAGAACCGGTCCCACAAAGTACAGAGGAGCTGCTCTCCACAAGATCGGGATGCCGGTGGGAGGGATCGGGTGTGGTCAGGTTTATTTCTCTGGAGATGGCCGGCTTTGGTGGTGGGACATCATGCACCAAAAAGGTGCCGGTGGCGGAGTCACGACAGGCGCACATTACAGCACACCGTCCAATCCAACCCTGCTCGCAGATCGGGGTCCCGTGGATGTTTCGTTCCATCTGGGAGTTGGCGACCGATACTTTGAGCTCAATTCTGACGGGGTCGGGGATATCGAATTTGAGGGCAGGTATCCGGTGGGAGTGGTGCGCTTTACGGTACCGAATGCCACCGTTGAACTCAACGCGTTTTCTCCCTTTATCCCGCTGAACGAAGATGATTCGTCGCTTCCGGCCACCTTGATGCGTTACTCGATTACAAACCGGGGTGATCGTGAAATCGAGTTCAGCTTGACTGGCATCATGAACAATGCGGTCGGCGCTGCAACTGGAAATCTCGCTCGACTTCAGCGCTTCCAATCTGGGCTGCGAGAACGAAACCTCAAGGGGTACCTCTGCTGGGCGAGAGCCAAACAAGAGGCGAAGGGAGGACGGCCAGAGATTGTCTTTGAGGACTTCGAGAGGGCCACTTACGGTCCTTGGAAGGTCGAAGGCGACGCATTCGGAGATGGCCCTTTCCCGCAAGCCAAGATGCCGCCAAGAAAGAGTCCGGCGAAGGGCCATGGCAACTACCTTGTGAATTCGCATGAGTCAAGGCATGAGGAAGACTCAGGAAAAGCGGACCTCTATGTCGGAAAGCTGACTAGCCCGACTTTCAAAATCGAGCGGAACTTTGTCAACTTCTTGATCGGTGGCGGTAGCCACAAACGAGAAACCTGCCTCAACCTAATCGTGGACGGGCTGGTAGTGCGATCCGCAGAGGGACGAGACTCAAACCTGCTTCGTCAGGAGTCATTCGATGTCGTTGAATTCGCAGGCCGAGAGGCACACATCGAGATCGTCGATCACCATAAAGGCGGGTGGGGGCATATCTGTGTTGACTACATTACGTTCAGCGATACGAGCCACCGTGAACCAGCGAATGTCGAAGACCTCCCCGACTTTGGATCGATGGCGATCGGAATTATCGACTCCCAGGACACATCTCCAGGCAATGCGCGAGGCGTTACTGAAACCTTCAAGCTCGCCCCCGGGGAAAATCGGGTTGTCACGTTTGCAGTGACCTGGTACTTCCCGAACCTCACCGACGCCGGCGAGCACCTTGGCGCGCTGGAAGGTTGGCCGAAGCTAAAGAAGCACTATGCAAAGCGATTCCAATCCGCTGGCGACGTCTTGCAATATGTTTCATCGAACCAGAAGCGACTTGTGGGCGACACCCTTGCATTCGCACAAACTTGGTACGACTCGACGCTTCCCCACTGGTTCCTGGAGCGGACGCTTCTCAACATCGGCTGCCTAGCGACCGCCACGACATACCGATTTGACAACGGTCGGTTTTATGGATGGGAAGGAATCTATTGCTGTGCGGGGACTTGTCAGCACGTTTGGAACTATGCCCAATCAGTCGCACATATCTTCCCGGGGCTTGAGCGTCATACGCGTGAGCACACCGACTACGGAGTGGCCTACAAGGCGGACGGCACCCTCAATTATCGAGCGGAGTATGGTCAACATCTAGCCCACGACGGGCAAGCGGGAACAATCATTCGCACTTACCGCGAACACTCGATGTCCCCAGATCATGAGTTCCTCAAGCGGATCTGGCCCAAGGTGAAGAAATCGATTGAGCGAATCATCGAAGAAGACACCGACGGCGATGGGATTTGGGACAAGCCGCAATACAACACACTCGACGCTGCTTGGCCAGGCCGTAATAGCTGGCTGAGCTCACTTTATTTGGCCGCACTCCGCTGTGGAGCGGCGATGGCGAAGGACATGGGCGATGGCACGTTTGCTGCGGCGCTTGAAGCACGCGTGAAGAAGGGAAGTGCCTCGATTGTTCGCGAGTTGTACAACGGGGAGTTCTTCATCATGGTGCGCGATCCGAAGCACCCGGAGGCACTTGGCTACGGTAAAGGTTGCCACATCGACCAGGTGCTCGGAGATAGCTGGCTGCACCAAGTTGGCCTTGATCCAGTCCTGCCTCAAGCGGAGGTTCGAAAAGCGCTAAAGGCGCTTTTCACCTACAATTTCGCACCAGATGCAGGCGGCTATCGAAACTCGATGCAGACGATCCTGCGCGGTGGTCGGTGGTACGCACTCGCAGGCGAACCAGGTCTGATCATGACCACATTCCCGAACGGTGGTTCCCAGGAATCGAAGGGGCAGGGTCACGAGGACTGGATTGTGGGATATTTCAACGAGTGCATGAGCGGGTTCGAACACCAAGCCGCAGCGCACATGATCGCAGAGGGGATGGTCACGGAAGGGCTTGCAATTACCCGGGCGGTTCATGATCGTTACGACGGCAACCGTCGCAACCCCTACAATGAGATTGAGTGTAGCGACCATTACTCGCGCGCGATGGCCAGCTACGGTCAGTTCCTTACGATGTGCGGCTTCCGCTATCACGGTCCGAGCGGGCGGATGTCATTTGCGCCGAAGCTTACGGGCAAGTTCCGCGTGCCCTTTACTGCCGCCACCGGTTGGGGAACGGTGGAGATAGATGGGACATCCGCCAAGCTCCACGTCGTGTGGGGAACAGTGAGCCTCCACGAAATCTCATTCGGCAAACCCGTGAAGTCAGCGAGCGTCTCGGGCACTCCGATTGTGGGAATGGCCACCGCAGACGGTTTTCGGTTCGATGCCCAAGTTCAGGTCAAAACGGGGCAGGTGCTAATGCTTACGGCTTAGCATTCCCGTAGTCGCTACATCGTGGACGAGTGCGTTCACGATGCCCGCGCGGCGCCCGCCAGTTAGCCGTTGCTACCAAGGTATTCTGAATCCAAGATTTTCGCCCCTTGCCCAAGTGCGGCGATGAATATTGGAGGCGGAATGAACAGCTTTAACGCTAAGAAAGCATTCGATTTTAACGGAACAACCTACACCCTTTACTCTCTCAAGACCCTCGCTGAACAAGGCTACAAGGTCCAGCGGTTGCCTTACTCACTCCGCATTCTTCTTGAGAACCTGCTCCGAAACGAAAACAACAAGTCGGTCTTTGCTGCCGATATCAAGGCTCTCGCAAACTGGGACCCGAAGGCCGAACCGAGTCAAGAGATCGCGTTCACTCCCGCCCGAGTGATCCTTCAAGACTTCACCGGTGTACCGTGCGTTGTCGACCTCGCTGCGATGAGAGCTGCGATGGCGACCCTCGGGGGTGACGCCAAGAAGATCAACCCGCTCCAGCCGGTTGAACTCGTCATTGACCACTCGGTTCAAGCGGATGCGTTCGGCTCTGACATGGCGCTGACGATCAATCGAGACCTTGAATTTCAGCGAAACCAGGAGCGCTACGAATTCTTGAAGTGGGGGCAGCAAGCGCTCGACAACTTCCGCGTGGTTCCGCCCAACACCGGAATTGTCCACCAGGTCAACTTAGAAAACCTCGCTCGAGTCGCTTTTGTAAACGTGGCTGGCGAAGTCTATCCGGACACCCTCGTCGGTACGGACAGCCACACGACAATGATCAACGGGATCGGCGTCCTCGGTTGGGGCGTTGGTGGAATTGAGGCAGAGGCCGCGATGCTCGGTCAGCCAGTAACGATGTTGATTCCCCAAGTCATCGGCTTTAAGATGACCGGGAGGTTGCCAGAAGGTGCGACCGCCACCGACCTCGTTTTGACCGTCACCGAACTCCTTCGAAAGCGAGGGGTCGTGGGCAAATTCGTCGAATT
>JBBRHU010000161.1:0-7505 GCA_038222255.1 Fimbriimonadales bacterium
TGCTTCCGCAAAGAGCCATTTGGTGGCCGGCAAGAAGAACCTTGCTCGTTTCGGATCTTCACCTCGGAAAGGATCGCTCTTTTCGACTCAGAGGGATTCCCATGCCGACCGGCGGATCCGAGGAGACGCTGGCTAGACTAGAGGCGTTGGCCGCCGAGCTTCAACCGGCAGAGATCCACATCTTGGGAGACCTCTGGCACGACGCCAAGAGCCTAGATGCCGCGCTCATTGAACGACTTAGCGTTCTCAACCAAAAGCAGAAGCTGATTCTGACGGTTGGCAATCACGACCGCAAGTGCGCCGAGTGGCTCCAGGAGGCGAACATTGAGGTCAAGCAAGCAGGTTGGGCGATAGATGACGTTTGGCTCTGCCACGAGCCTGCCGAAATTCCAGACGACGCGCTCAATGCAATCTGCGGTCACATCCATCCCGTCGTTCGTTTAGGAACGCATCGGCTGCAATGCTTTTGGCTCAACACAAAAAACCAACTCGTTCTTCCGAGTTTTGGAGAATTGACGCGAGGGCAGCCGATCCAGCCGGAAGAGGGTGATTTGATGTTTGTACCGATCGACGGCAGCATCCGGCGACTCACAGCTCAAACCGTTGCGAAATGTTCATAATATTTATTATCAGAAATCGAGTTATCACGCGACCTGTCCAAATCCGCTATTCTCTACGGAGTGGATGAGATCTCCCCGCCCACAGCGACGGTAATCGTCGAGAATGAAGTTGTTGTGACCGAGCCCGTCGCACAGCCTAAGTCAGTTCCTACCGGTCGTGACCAGGCGTATGACATCCTGAAGGGGTTCCTCATTCTCGGTGTCCTGGGAATTCACTCCGTTGGACGATCGTCAAGCAAATTCACCGACAACATGTCGGATCTCTGGTTTTCCTTGCGTAACACCAGTTGGCTGCTCCAATTCTGCGTCCCGAGTTTCCTCTTCGTAAGCGCTATTTTGTGGAGCCAAAGCCAGACCAAGCGCGATAGCTACAAGGGTTATTTCAAGCGACGCGCCCTGTCCGTGCTCTATCCGTTCATAGTCTGGACATTTATCTTTTGGGGATTCAAACTCCTCCAGCAGAACAACCCGGCTGACCTAGCGACGACGACCCAAACTAGCTATGGCATCACGTTGACAGGACCAAAGTTCTTTGTCGATCTTCCAGCTCGGCTTCACGATCTAGTCTGGGGCAAGGCTTCGTTTCACCTGTACTTCATGAGCGTGCTGCTCCAGTTCGTTTTGGTCTTCCCACTCTTCTACTGGCTAATGAAGAAGGTCAAACTGAAGTTCACCACTGCCCTGCTGATCGCTCTCGCCCTGCAGGGAGCGGTCTTCATCTTTCAACAAAAGACACAAACGTTCAAGTATCCGGCCTCTACTTTCACTTGGTATCTCATCGTTCTCATCCCCGGCATCTGGATTGGTGCGAACAAAGAATCGTGGGACAAGATTCGACGGTGGGTGGCCTTGGGCAGCCTCGCCTGCGCGATTCCGACTGGCTATTGGTACGTGATGATGGAGCGGTCCATCGTGGAGGGATACGACATTCCGAGCATGCCCTACAACTGGATGCTTGCCCTATACGGGTTGGCGATGCCGTTCCTGCTTCTGGCGGTGGTGCAGGAAGTTTCTCAGTTTAGAATCTGGAGACCGATCGCTTGGATCGGCGAGCAGTCGCTCGGACTCTATCTGGTGCACATGTTCGTGCTCGAAGCCTTGAGCAGGCCAAAGTACATTGAGATAATGAAGAGATTCTCCCAACCACCGTGGATCGCTTATGCGGTGTTGGTGGTTGGAAGCGTCTTCTTGGTGGGGCTGATGACCGTGCCACTGGAGGCCCCACTTTTTGGCAAATTCAGATCGAGGGCTAAGCCGTCCTGACTAGGTAGCCGCTCAGGTCGTGCACTCGCTCCTCGAGTTCGTGCAGCGCGCCGTCGCACTTGCCTAGCCATGACTCGGGTCGATTGGCTTCCTTTCGTTGCGCACGCACGAGCGCCACGGTGAGAATCGCCATTCCACCCAAGACAGCAACTGCCGCCCACGCACCCTTATGGCTGGTTCGTGTCGTTTCTTCAATCATTGCTCTATCCTTATACATGCATAAGAAGGCTTTTCGGGTTGCTTTAGTTCCCAATAGACCTATCGGTAGACTAGGTCCAGTTTGGTACCTTCAATTCAATGCTTGACACCCTAACGCGACGACTTTCGGGAATCCTTGCCGGTCTACGTGGAAAAGGGCGCCTCACGGAAGATGATGTGACTGCGATGCTTCGCGAAGTGCGAGTTGCGCTTCTGGAGGCAGACGTTAACTTTCAAGTCGCAAAAGCCTTTATTGCTCGCGTGAAAGAGCGAGCAGTCGGCGAAGATATTTATGGCAGCCTCTCGGCTGATCAGACAGTTGTGAAGATCGTCAAAGACGAACTCACCGCAATCCTTGGAGAAGCAACCGAGCGATTTAACTACGGTTCTCAACCACCCACCGTTATTCTGATGTGCGGGCTCCAGGGGTCAGGAAAGACCACATCGACTGCAAAACTGGCGAGGTGGCTCCTACAGCAAGGCAAAAAGCCAATGCTTGCCGCCTGCGATACGCAGCGACCAGCGGCGATTACCCAGCTTCAAGTCCTAGGCGAACAAGTCGGCGTGCCGGTGTTCGCGCTAACAGACGGGACGAAGCCGGTCGAAATCGCCAAGCAAGCCCTTGAGCGCTGCAAGTACCTGATGAACGACGTGCTCATCGTCGACACTGCGGGGCGATTGCAGGTAGATGAAGTACTCATGGGGGAATTGGCGGAGATTTACCGGGTGACGAAGCCCAGCGAAACTTTCCTTGTCCTAGACTCGACCACCGGCCAGGAAGCGGTTAACGTCGCAGAGCAGTTTCACACCCGAGTTCCGCTAACCGGCGCCATTTTCACGAAGCTCGACGGCGATACGCGAGGTGGTGCAATCCTCAGCGTACGCGCAGCGATCGGTGTTCCCGTCCGGTTCATCGGAGTTGGCGAGCAGGTCGAGGCTCTCGACATCTTCCACCCAGACCGGATGGCGCAACGCATCATCGGCATGGGCGACATCATGGGCATCATCGAGAAGGCGGAGCTCGCCATCGATCGTGGAGAGGCCGAAGGGCTCGAAGCGAAAATGATGAAGGGCAACCTCGACTTCAACGATATGTTGTCGACGTTCCAAATGATGAAGAAGATGGGGCCAATGAAAAATCTTCTTAAAATGGTCCCAGGTTTGGCCGCCGCCGTCCCGGAAGAGGCACTTGATCAGGTCAACGAGAAGGACACAGGCCGAATTGAGGCCATCATCCTCAGCATGACGCTAAAAGAGCGGACTCATCCGGATATAATAAATGGTTCGCGAAGAAAACGCATTGCTGCGGGATCGGGAACATCCGTGGAAGAGGTGAATAACCTCCTGAAGCAATTCTATGGCAGCCGCCGTGGAATGAAGCAGATCATGCAAATGCAGAAGCGGATGGATAAACGTGGTAAGCGTCGTTGAACAACTTGAGATAGGGAAACTAAAAGAAAAGCATGGTTAAGATCCGACTTCGACGTCTCGGCGCTAAGGGCCGCCCTTTTTACCGCGTAGTCATCGCTGAGAGTTCAGCTGGCCGCAATGGCACTTTTGTCGAGACAATCGGCATTTACGATCCGGTCTCCCAGCCTAAGAAGCTTGAGCTGAATGAAGAGCGAGCTCTTTATTGGCTCATGCAGGGTGCAGAACCAACTGAGACCACGGCATACATTTTGAACAAGGCTGGCATTTTGCCGAAGTTCCTTGAGCAGCGCCCGAGCCAGAAGAAGAAGTACGGCTTCCTCGACAAGCGAACGGCTCCGACCTCCGTCCCCACCTCCGTTGAGACTGCCTAATGAGCTACAAGCCGCTGGTAGAAACCATCGTGAAGTCGGTTGTTGAACACACCGAAGTCATCCAAGTGGAAGAAGAAGTCGAAGCGGGAGCGCGCACGTTTTACGTGCATGTTCACCCAGACGACGTTGGCAAAGTGATCGGCAAGACCGGTCGAGTCGTTCAGGCGATTCGATGCGTTGTTAGCGCGGTTGCAGCCAAGTCTCGCGAAAAGGCTTACGTAAAAGTCGTTACCGACTAATACCCCCTACTCAATTCCCATCTCGTCTAAGGCTCGATGCAAATGATCCCGATCATAGGCATCGAGCTTTTGTTCGTGCACAGCCTCTAAGGCGGCGTGATCATCTTGGCCAGTTTGCCTGAGTAACTCTGCAAGCAGCCCTCGATAGAGCCGTTTTGCCGGGTCTAGATCACTCGCCAGGCGGACAGCCTTGATCGCTTCCTGCTTCCTACCCGCGCACCAAAATGCCACGGTGGCCCTGTAGTAGTAGAAATCATCCCCAGGTGACATCTCAATTGCGGCTCGGAGCGACTCTAGCGCCTCGTCGTAGTCCTTCAATTGAAGAAGCAAATCTCCAAGCCAGAAATGGTAGAACGGCTGATCGGGTTGGATGGCAATCGCGCCCAAGATAGCAATCGTCGCGCGTCTCGGTTCTCCCGCCTCTCGTAACGTTTCGGCAAGCTTGAAGGGGTAGTAAGCGTTTGTTGGATCTTCCTGGATCGCTTTCTCGAGCGCAACGATAGCGTCGCGAAATCTGCCATATCGTCGCAATATTTCGCCCAGTCCCGCATGAGGCTCCGCAAGATCGTCCTTCTTTTTAAGTGCTCGCTGATACTGACGGTAAGCCTGAGGAGCTTCATCGCCATACGCAAAAGCTCCAGCGAGGTCGATCAGCGCTTTCGGATCGCCATTACTCTGATCGACGGCCCTTTTGAAGTGCCTGATTGCCGTCGCGTAGTCTCCGTCGTTTAGACTCAGAGTGCCAAGCTCTCCGCTCTCGGTCGCGTCATCTCCCTCTCGCTTTGGAGGCAACTCATCGATGAAGTCTTCTTCCGTATATTCGGGGACAGCAAAGAGGTCGGCAATTACTTTGAAGCTGGGGTCGTCCATTTAGAGCCTGATAATCGTGGGCGGTCGCGTCCCGTCCCCCCGATCAGCTTGCGGCCGAAGGAACAGTGTTGCTGGATAACAGCCGCCAGAGATTGGGAGAGTGGTCAGCGAGATCGTTCGGATTGTATTTGCTGGAACACTAATCCTCATCATTGTGGTCTCTTCCTTCGGACCCAGATAAGGCGTTTGGATCAGCTTGCCCTCAACGTAGAATAGCCCAGCAGAATATCCAGAGGAGGATTCGAAGGCCAGTTCGACGGTCGTCGCGTTGTTTGTCGGATTGTCAATCACCGCCTCGATCTTATAGATAACACCGTAGTTACCGTCGAGATTGTTCTCGGACGCGGCACTCGCGATTGGGTGGTTGCCAAGCCTAAGAATCCCAAAACGACCTCCCACCTGATAAGTGAGTCGCTCGTTCTTGAGAGGGTTTGGATAGATGTGATCAGATCGCATGACTGGCGAACGGTCTGCATCGGTCACCGGGTTGGCTCCCACTTCTCGCCAAGGGGTCGAGGACCTGCTCGCATCCCACCACTTCCCTTCGAGGGGCACTGCGGCAAAGGCATCTGCGCGCACTGTAAGCTCGTCCGGCCCCTCAATCATTCGGAGGCTGCAAAGCCCGCTGACGGTCTCCTGTGGCATCATTCGGCGTAGTGAGATCGGCATCGAGGTGTGCGGTGGAATCGTGACAATTTCCCCCGAACTCAAGATGAAGCTAGACAGGTATTGGATCGCCGCGACCATCCCTGCTCGAACCGGGTTCACATCGGGTTTGCTGTCGCCGGGGAGGATGAGAATCTTAGTGACATGCTCCGATTCGTTCACGACTTGAACCCTGAGGATGACCGGTTGGGTCATCGCATTCATGTGGTGATAAAGTAGTCGAGCCCCCCGGCCGGGCTTCAATACGCTCGAAAACAGTGCTACAGGGCGCTTGATACTTTCCGGATCGTTGCAGTACCAGAGGTCAAGATCCGAAATGTTTCGAGCTTCTTCCAGATTTCGAACTACCACGTCGACATTGCCAACCGATTCGATCAGGCTCTTTCCAGAAACGCGGACCCGAACAGGTATCGTCGTCGACCTTCCAGGCATCACTGAATTCACTTCAGGCATGGCAAAGGTGTATTTTGCCTCTTCGCCAATCTTTAATTGTGAACGCAACGCTGATTCGACTGCACCCCGGACGGTAGATGCATTTGCTGGCTGACCCGCGACCGATGCGCTAAGCGTCTGCGGAAATTCAGCTGCAGGTGGAAGTACAAGCACATCGACGGTCTCGCGACCCGATGGCGATTGGACGGTGATCGTTGACCGCCCTGGCGCAAGCGCTCGAAGCTGAGCTCCATAGGATGTCGGCTCAAGTTGCACGACGTTGGTGTCGCCGACAAGGAGGTCGACTTGGTGCGCTTCCGTCCCGACAATGTTGATGTCTCGAGTCCAACCCGGCCCAAGCTTGATCCGATCTTCGCTCACCTTTAGCGGTGGGAGTGCATACGCCGACCGCATCTTGTCTCCAACCTTTTGAGCGAAAGTGGCTACGTCGCCGGTGGTTTCTTGATCATCGGCCCGTAGAGTGACGACTGCCGCGCCGCTCACGTAGACCGCAGCCTCGCTTTCGCCGATTCGTTTTGTTACGATTTCTGGCTTCGCGCCGACCATGGCAAGTGCATCAGCAGCTCGCTTTGCCCGTTGATCGGGTGTCACGCCATTTGAAGCCGCCCTAAGCCGAACAACTTCGACACCATTAATTAACAGAGCATTTCCACGGCTCCGGGCGTGGTGACACCATCCTAGCGTAGCGGCCAACAAGAAGCACAGAGCGGCAAATGCCTTCATCATTCGAGTTCCAAAGAATACCAGCAGGGTTCGGACCATTGGCCCGCCCGAATGCCAGTATAAGATTAAACTCCGTAAGATGCCATGGATTGGACCGTTTGCCGCCGTGCTCTGCGACCTTGACGGAACGCTGATCGATTCTCTGCCGGCGGTTGAGCGTGTCTGGTCAGAGTTCGCTTTGCGTCACGGTACGCACCCTGCCGAAGTTGTTCCGTTCATACACGGAAGGCGGTCCGTTGACTCCATTCGCAAATTCTTCCCCACTGCCGATCTTGAGGAAGAGGAGGCCTGGCTTAACCGTCGCGAGTCGGAAGATACCGACGGTGTTGTAGTACGTGGCGGAGCTGATCGTTTTTTGAATGCTCTGCCAAACGAACTCTGGGGAGTTGTGACCTCTGGAACACGCACAGTCGCTCAAGCCAGGCTGAAGGCCGCAGGTATTGCGATTCTGCCCCAGCACGTGTACGGCGGAGAAGTCGCGCAGGGGAAGCCCTTCCCTGACCCATTTCTACTCGGCGCAAACCGACTCAACGTGGGACCGCTTGAGTGCGTGGTTTTCGAAGATACGCAGGCCGGCATCGATGCGGCGAAGGCTGCAGGGATGGTCGCGATTTCGGTGATTCCAGGTCTAGAGTCTGACTTTGAATGCCTTGATTTTCCAGAAGTTCAAC
>JBBRHU010000162.1:0-7493 GCA_038222255.1 Fimbriimonadales bacterium
CGCTGTGATTGCCGTCGGAGAGCAAGAGTTTGTCGTGCTCGTTGACCCAGTGATGGAGGATCAATCCTTCGCTATGGGAGATCGCGTTCGAGTGAACGAAGCGTATGCTATTGTGGGACGATTACCCGCAATCGAGAGCGGCCCCCTGTTTCGAGTTTCGGACTCTCTTGAAGACGGACGCCTTCGACTCGGTTCGGAGACTCCGGGTGGCGATAGCAGGTTTATCTTGCGTGGACCTTCGCTTGATGGCGTAACGATTCGCACCGGCGACGAAGTTCGCGTGGACTCCACGGGCAGAATCGCCGTTGAGCATTTCCCGAAGACTGACAGCAAAGACTATTTCCTCGAATCGGTGCCAGAGATCGAGTGGGATCAGGTCGGCGGACAACAGGAAGCGATCAAGCTCATCCGCGACACGATCGAGCAACCACTTCTCTACCCCGAGATATTTGCGAAGTATGAGAAGAAGCCGATCAAAGGCATTCTCCTCTACGGCCCTCCAGGATGCGGAAAGACGCTTCTCGGCAAGGCAACCGCGCACAACCTCGCTAAGGAGTACAGCAAGCGCGTTGGGCACGAAGTGAAGGAATACTTCATGGCGATCTCTGGGCCGAAGATCTTGAACATGTGGCTCGGCGAGACGGAGCGGATGGTTCGAGAGATCTTTCGCACAGCACGCGAGAAAGCAAAAGAAGGTCGCCTCGTTTTCATCTTTATGGACGAAGCCGAGTCGGTGCTCCGAACACGCTCTAGTGGTCGTTACCTCAACATCTCAAACACCGTGGTGCCCCAGTTCTGCGCAGAACTTGATGGCTTACAATCGCTCGATAACGTGGTCCTGATGTTGACCTCCAACCGACCTGACTATATCGACCCGGCGATCCTTCGTCCGGAAAGAATTGATCGAAAGGTTAAGATCAGCCGGCCCGACAAGGATGCCTCAAAACAGATTCTTGGCATCTACCTCCACGCGAACATTCCGCTTGATCCTAAGGTCGTCGCCAAGTACGACGGAGAGGTCGACTGCGCTCGAAAGGAGCTAATCGAGGCGACGACCGACTTCATTTGGTCCAAGTCGAAGGCGCACGAGTTCTTGAAGGTCTTCCTAAGGAACGGCAGTTCCGAGACTCTCTACTTCCGCGACATGGTCTCTGGAGCTCTCTTGAAATCGATCGTTGACCGAGCAAAGGACAGCGCGATAAAGCGAGCGATTGCGGACATGGGCAAGGACACCGGCATCGAACTTGATGACCTGCTCCAAGCGACCAAACAGGAGTTCAAGGAGAACGAAATCTTCCCGCGAACAGACAATCAAGAGGACTGGCTTCAGCTGCTTGATTACCCCGCCGAAAACGTGGCATCGGTCAAGCCGATTGGCCGCAATCGAGGCGAAGAGTTGTCTCGAAAGAACGTGATCTAGTCCCGAGTTCAAGACCTGGAGCCCGCATCCGTGGCTCCAGGGCCTGAAGTAAGCCCCAATTCGGCCCGGGTGGGAATCTTCCGGGTATACGACTCTCGTATACCACCCGCAGGAGATCTTATTTCAGTGACGACCCTTTTATCTTTGCTCGCCATCACGCCATTTGCTATTGCCCAGGCTGACACCATTGAGCCCCGGCTTCTACAGCAGCCATCCATTCACGGAGACACCGTCGTATTCGGTTACGGCGGGGACCTCTGGGTCAGCTCCACCACCGACGGCGCGATCGCACGACGACTCACGAGCCACCCAGGCCTTGAATCACGCGGGAGGATTTCACCCGACGGAAAGTGGGTTGCTTTCACCGGCCAGTACGACGGCGGTGGAAACATCTACGTGATTCCGATTGAAGGTGGCGAGCCTCGCCGAGTGACCTTTGATGCCGAGCCAGATAACTGCGTCGGCTGGACGCCAGACGGCAAGATCATGTACGCTTCGGCTGCGGGAACTCCGTTCCTCGGTCGCCAAGCAAATCTCTACATTGTTGATCCCAAGGGGGGGGTTCCCACCAAGACCGTCCTCAACGAATTCGCAGAAGGCACGTTCTTTAGCGATGGAAAGACGATCGCTTACAATCGTGTGAACAGCTTCGCGTTCAACTGGCGACGCTACCGCGGTGGCACCCAGGGTCGCGTATCGATCTACAACTTCCAGACGAACGAGTACAGCGAACTCCCGAGCAAGAGAGAGCAGAGCTACTTCCCGATGGCGGTCGGCCGTTCGATCTACTACATCAGCGACAAGACCAACGGAACTCTGAACCTGTTCAAGCACGACCTTGAAGGCAATCACGAATCTCAGCTCACAAAGTTCAGCGATGCTGACATCAAGTATCCGAACACTGACGGCAAGTCAATCGTTTTTCAGCGGGATGGCTACCTCTATCACTACGATTTGAAGACCAACCAGTCGAAGCGACTCAAGCCGAGAATCCTTAGCGAAAATCTGCTTGCTCGCCCAACGCTGAAGAACCTAACGCCAAATCTCTCGGCGATCTCGCTTTCCCCCAGCGGAGCACGAGTGGTTGTCGAGGCTCGTGGTGAATTGTTCACGCTACCTGCCAAGAACGGCGAGACCCGTAACCTGACCAAGTCAAGTGGTATCCGCGAACGACACCCGCAGTGGTCGCCCGATGGGAAGAGCATTGCCTATATCAGCGACGCAACTGGCGAATACGAGATCTACACCATGCCCCAGGCTGGTGGGACTCCAACGCAGATCACGAGCAAGACTGGCAACTCTTGGTTGACGATCGAATATTCTCCAAACGGCAAGTTGCTGATGGCGACGACGGCCGCGAACGATACCGTGCTCGTCGATCTAGCCACTAAGAAGATCACCCTGCTCGCCCACTGGGAGCACTGGTTCGGTGCTGGTGTCCAGACCGATTGGTCGCCAGACAGCAAGTGGATTGCCTACACCATGCCACAAGCTAACTTGAACGGTGCGCTTTACCTGTACGAGGTCGCAACCGGCAAGTCGACGAAGGTGACTGACGGTTTCTACCGTGACAGTTCAATCTCCTTTGACCTCAACGGCAAGTACCTCTACATGGTCTCAAGCCGCACGTTCCAGCATTCACCTGGCGACTTCGAACTCAGCTTGAAGGTGGGCGATACCGAACGCGTGTACATGATCGCACTCAACAAGGACGTGCCAAATCCGTACAACCTTCCGAGCGACGAGGAAGGCGTAGCGAAGGTCGCACCTGTGCCGCCACCTGCGGGCGGTGTAACAGTCAAGATCGATTTCGACGGGATGAGCAACCGGGTCTACCCACTGCCATTGCCAAACGGAAACTATCCGGGAATCATTGGCGTCAATAACGGCGTCCTTCTCGCCAGCCCTGGCAAGCTCGAACGACTTGACCTTGGCGCAAAGGCGAAGGTCTCGGTACTCGAGGGTGCGATGGGCAGGCTCGCCTTCAATCCCACTCGAACGAAAGTGGCGGTCCTAGGCGCAGGAGTCAATATCATAGAACTCCACCCGGGCGCAACCATGGCCGAAGGGCGTGTTGACTCGAGCGGAGTCGAAGCGGTCATCAATCCTCGCGACGAGTGGCGACAAATCTTCTGGGACGCTTGGCGCTGGGAACGAGACTTCTTCTACGATCCAAAGTTTGGCGGAGTCGATTGGGACGCCGTAGGCAAGCGCTATGCGCAATACCTCCAGCACGTCTACTCACGCCAAGACCTCAACTATTTGCTCGGCCTGATGCTCGGTGAACTCGGAACCGGTCACTCCTACGTGAGCGGTGGAGATTTTGGACCAGCAGCCAGACCAAACGTCGTCGGCCATCTCGGTGCCGACTACGAGACTCTCGGCGGAAAGGTCCGATTCAAGAAGATCTATCGAGGTTGGGCTTACGACGAGGAGCGACGTGGACCTCTTTACGATTACTCGCTCGGCGTAAAGGAAGGCGACTACCTTCTCGAGATCGACGGCGAAAAGCTCGACGCGAACACTCACCCTGGTCAGCTGATGCTGAATAAGGTTGGACGAACCGTCGCCCTGCTCGTAAACGACAAGCCCACAGAGATCGGAGCCCGAATCGTGCGAGTCAAGCCCATCGCATCTGAGATCATGGTCCGATACACGGAGTGGCTCGAGGACAACACGAAGAAGGTTGCCAAGCTTTCCAACGGTCGAATCGGCTACATGCACATTCGCAACACCGCGACTGAAGGCATGATCGACTTCACGCGCGGTTATTGGGGGCAGTCAGACAAGGATGCGATGCTGATTGACGAGCGTTGGAACGGCGGCGGCTACATCCAGCCTTGGTTCGTAGACACACTCAATCGAAAAATCCACGCAGGTATTCAGCGCCGAGCCGGCGCAGATGCTACCGACCTGGTTGCAATCGAAGGACCGATGGCGCTCTTGATTAATGGCTACGCCGGTTCAGGTGGAGACTTCTTCCCGTGGACCTTCCGACAAACGAAGGTCGGCCCGCTCATCGGCAAGAGAACCTGGGGTGGCCTTGTTGGCATTCAAGGGAATGCACCGCTCGTTGACGGTGGTGGCGTAACCGCTCCCGGCTTCGCGATCTTCGATCGTGCGACCGGGGAGATCATCGCCGAAAACACCGGTGTCGCTCCCGACATTGACGTTGATAACCGCCCCGACCTCGTCGCGAAGGGACAAGATCCGCAGCTTGAGAAAGCCGTGGAGTATTTGCTTGAGCAGCTCAAGAAGTGGCCAGGTCGCCCAACCCGAAAGGGCTTCCCGCAAGTCGGCAAAGACGGCAAGATCGGCAACTAAGCTAGTCTGGACAGGGCTATCGCTTCGGCGATAGCCCTCTAAAAGTCATGGACCATATCGAAGCACTCATCAAGACTCGAGAGCTGTGCCTTCGCCACGAAGGTGCATACGAAAAAACGAGCCACGGATCACCTTGCTTCTTCGTGGAGAAAGGCAAGCAGTTTGTGGCATTTGTCAACAACCATCACGGCGACGGTCGGCTTGCCCTCTGTTTGATCGCGCCACCGGGAATCCAAGAGGCACTCGTCCAAGAAAACCCCGACGCCTACTTCCGGCCACCTTACGTCGGCCCCAAAGGTTGGATCGGAGTGTGTCTCGACAAGGGTCTTGATTGGGAAACAATCGATGATTTGATCGCGGAAGGGTATGCCCTTGCCCGCCCAGCCAAGAAACGACCTCGAGTTCTTGACGCCTCCGATAAAGAATAACGGCAAAGTTGTTCAGGCTCAATGGACGAGTTGGGGAATCAGGAGCGATCGGTTTGTATACTGATGTTCTGAGGTTCAACGCAGAATCATGCCGTCTCTCCTAAGTCGAACTGCCTTCATCAGCGGAGTGTTGCTGTGCCTTTACGGGTTTGCCAGCCTGCCCGCCCCGCAGGTGGATTACACGCGAGACGTTGCGCCGATCATGAAGGCGCACTGCGAGAGCTGTCACAACGCAAAATCTCCTGCAGGAGATCTCGACGTGACTTCTCTCGATGCGATTCGAAAAGGTGGCGCTAGCGGTGCAGTCGTCTTGCCAGGCAAGGGGAAAACGAGCCTGCTCGTTCAGCGAATCGTAGGCGGAGATGGTCGTCCGCGAATGCCGAAAGGGTTTGCACCTCTAAAACCTGAGCAGATCAAGCTCATCGAGACATGGATCGATCAAGGCGCGAAAGGATCGGCGACGAAACGAATTCATTGGGCCTACGTCGCGCCTACAAAACCTGGTCTTCCGACGGTCAAGCTGACAACTTGGGCTCGCAATAGTGTCGACAGATTTGTGCTTGCGAGGCTCGAAAAAGAAGGTCTCAAGCCAAGTCCAGAAGCGGACCGTACGACCTTGATTCGACGCGTCACACTCGATTTGCTAGGCCTACCGCCGACTCCGGCCGAAGTTGATGCATTCCTTGCCGACACAAAGCCAAATGCCTACGAGCGGCTCGTAGATCGTTTGCTAGCGAGTGCCCACTACGGCGAACGGATGGCACTTCCCTGGCTCAACGCTGCTCGATACGCAGACAGTAACGGGTTTCAGCAAGACGGAGACACCTTCCAATGGGTCTGGCGCGATTGGGTAGTGCGGGCATTCAACCAGAACATGCCGTTCGACCAGTTCACTCGCGAACAACTTGCGGGTGACTTGCTCCCCAACCCATCTCTCGACCAGCTTGTCGCGACCGGTTTCAACCGAAACCACATGTTGAATGGCGAAGGTGGAGCCATCGCCGAAGAGCAGAGAAACGTCAATCTGTACGATCGAGTTGATACGACATCGACGACATGGCTCGGGCTAACGATGACCTGCGCTCGATGCCACGACCACAAATACGATCCTCTGAGCCAGCGTGACTTTTACAGCATGATGGCGTTCTTCAACAAGGTGCCAGAGACCGGCGTGCCTTCGGGCGGGGGACAATATCGAATCGCAGATCCCTGGATTTACGCCGGGACTCCTGCCGAGATGAAGCAGCTCAAGGGCCTTGAAGCTTCGGTTCGCTCTTTGGGTGATGAGGTGAAGAAGGCGGAGAAGAGCCCGGAACTCATCGCGGCAGAACAGGCATGGACCTCTGGACTCCCGACGGCGAATGGTCTACCGAAAGACATCTCTGATATCGCGAAGGTTGCTCTCTCCAAGCGCTCAAAGGAACAGAGCGTTCGGCTCCACACCCACTTCCTTGAGTCCATCGCGCCGAGCGAAATAAGGCAAATCGTGGGCCAGCGCAAGGAACAGCAAGCTGCGCTCGACAAGCTCCGTGGCGTGCTGCCTCGGGTGATGGTGATGTCTGATTCGCGCCCTCGGAAGACCTTCATCTACTCACGTGGAAACTACGAAGCTCCACTGGCTGAAGTGAGTTCTGATACGCCGGAGGCACTCCCAAAATTGACGGGTTCAAAAGATCGGCTTGGACTTGCCGACTGGATTCTGAGCCCGAAAAATCCACTCACTGCGCGCGTCCAAGTGAATCGCTATTGGCAGCAATTTTTCGGCAAGGGTCTCGTGCGGACGCCCGAGAATTTTGGGATTCAAAGCGAGCCGCCCACCCACCCCGAACTTCTCGACTGGCTCGCCGTCGACTTCCGCGAGTCTGGCTGGAACATCAAACGGTTCGTGAAAATGATCGTCACGAGCGCAACCTATCGGCAAAGTTCCAAAGTTGATGCTCGCCTCCTCCAGAAGGACCCCGACAACCGCCTCCTCGCTCGGGGATCACGCTTCCGCCTTCCTTCGATGGTGCTACGAGACATCGCGCTGGCGTCTAGCGGATTGCTGAACGACAAGATCGGGGGTCAGCCGGTCTATCCCTACCAGCCCGCCGGAATCTGGGACGGACTCTCGATCACGAAGGAGCGCGACTTCACCTATCCCCAATCGAAAGGCGCGGATCTTTATCGTCGAAGCCTTTACTCCTTCTGGCGGCGCACTGCGGCACCCGGGAATATGTTCGATTCTTCCTCCCGCCAAATATGTACGGTTCGCCCCGGCAACACCTCAACCCCACTTCACGCCCTCACAATGTTGAACGACGTCACGTGGGTCGAAGCCG